>JBBTAG010000019.1:0-23713 GCA_038044345.1 Nanobdellota archaeon | reverse complement strand
GGAAAAGATGGTTTGCTAATTAGTTTTGTTATTCACCAAGCATATGTTAAAGTGGATGAAGAAGGTACAGAAGCGGCTGCTGCAACTGCTGTCGGTGTAGGTATAACTTCTGTTTCCCCAAGAAAAGAATTTAGGGCAGACCATCCATTCATATTTATAATTCAGGAAAAAGAAACAGGAAATATCTTGTTCATGGGAAGGGTTGTAGATCCTACTAAATAAATTTTATGAAGGGTCAGATTTAAATACCCTATTTTTCTCAAATCATTGTTAAGGAATACAACGTACAAATTAAATTTGTGTTTGAGAAATGGCATTAAACTGACTATTTCTCCGTAAATAATTAACAAAACCAATAACATGGAAAGTTTCAGAAAACTAGGTTTATCAGAACCTATGATAAAGTTGATGGAAGAATCTAAGTTCAAAGAACCCAGTGAAATCCAAGAAAGAACAATCCCCATAGCATTTGCTGGAAAAGATATTATTGGCGGAAGTGCCACAGGTTCTGGAAAAACTCTTGCATTTGGGGCATCAATCATAGAGCATAGTGTGAAAGGAAAAGGAATTCAGGCCCTTATTTTGACACCAACTCGGGAGCTGGCAGAGCAAGTAGGCAAGGTTTTGCAGAAATTTTCATCATATAAGCAATTGCATGTCACAATGGTTTATGGCGGTGTTGGAATAAGTCCGCAAATAAATGCGTTAGAAAGAGCAGAGATAGTTGTAGGTACTCCAGGAAGAATTCTTGACCATATGGAAAGAAGAACAATCAATCTTAAAAATTTAAAAACCCTTGTTTTGGATGAAGCAGATAGAATGTTAGATATGGGTTTCATTGATGATGTAGAAAAGATAATAAGAGCTTGCCCAAAGCCAAGGCAGACGATGCTTTTTTCGGCTACAATTTCCCAAGACATAGAGCACATAGCAAAAAAGCACATGGTTCATCCAGAATCAGTCTCAGTTGATTCCTATGTAGACCCTTCATTATTGAAACAAGTCTATTATGATGTTCCAAAAGAACTCAAATTCTCTCTTTTAGTTCATTTATTACAAAATGAAACTTCTGGCCTCGTCATGGTATTTTGCAATACACGAATAAACGCAGATTTTGTTGCTAACAATCTAATAAACCAGCAAATAGAGGCAATGGCGATTCATGGAGGTTTAACACAGCAAAAAAGAGACAGAATTATGCAGGCATTTCGTTCAGAAAAAGTTTATGTTCTTGTTTGCACAGACATTGCCGCTCGAGGATTAGACATAAAAAATGTTTCTCATGTTTACAATTATGACAGTCCAAAAAATAGCAAAGAGTACATCCATAGAATAGGCAGGACAGCAAGAGCAGGCAAAGATGGAATTGCAATATCTCTTGTTTCCCAAAGAGATTATGAATCTTTCAGAAATGTTTTGATGGATGATAGCATAAAAGTAGATCAATTGTCCGTTCCAACAAATATAAAAAGAGTTTTCATAAGATTTGATCGCAGAGATGATAGAAGAAGTTTTTCAGGAGGAAGAAGAAGCTTCGGCAACAGGGGAGACAGAAGTGGAAGGGGTGGCAGAAACGATAGAAGCCACGGTCAAAGACGAGATAGTAGACCAAGACGAAGTTTTAACAGAAGATATTAACTTCTTTGATACAACCAGTTTGTTTGCCCTCAAAAATCATAAGCGCCCTTTAACAAAATCCTTAATTTCATCAAAACTCTTAATTTGCATGAAATCTGAACGCAATTTAGCGGCACCATCAAATTTCTTTATAAAACTGCTTCCAACATACTTTATTCTTCCAATATCTTTAAAATCATATTTTCTGCATAGTAAAAGGTACTCATTAAACGCTTTCAGGTTTTTTTTCAAATCAAAATCTTTCTCTCTTCCAGTTTTCAGATAATGTAAAATTCGTTCAAAAATATAAGGATCCCCTATGGCGGCACGGCCAATCATTGCTCCATCACAAACATTCAGCATTTTTTCTGCATCTGCACCAGAAAAAACATCTCCATTTCCAATTATTGGTATGTCAAGTTCTTTTTTTACTTTTTCAATCCAGGTCCAATCAGCTG
Organism: Nanobdellota archaeon; assembly: GCA_038044345.1. Taxonomy (GTDB): domain Archaea; phylum Nanobdellota; class Nanobdellia; order Pacearchaeales; family GW2011-AR1; genus VGKP01. The sequence goes on along the minus strand of JBBTAG010000019.1, from coordinate 21,638 downwards.
GAATTTTTCCGCTATGGATTGCAAGTCTTGCATGCACAGTAAGAGCATCTGCACCAGATTTTTCAATCATCTTTGACACTGCAAGAACATTATTATTATCAAAACCAAGTCTTATTTTTGCAGTTGTCGTGTACCCTGCTTTTTTTAATGTTTTAATCATCCCAGAAATTTTTTCAGGGTTTTTCAATAAAAATGAACCGGCTTCATTTCCAGTGATTCTTACACTGGGACAACCACAATTTAAATCAACAATATCATAATTATCAAATACTTTTATTGAAATCGCTTTCTTAATTTCAGTCAGATTGCTGCCAGTTATTTGTATCCCTATTGGTTTATCCTGTTTAGAAGTCTGCATTAATTTCTTGGTTTTATAGTTTTCATGAGTAATCGCATCAACATATAGCATTTCAGTATATGCCATTCCTGCTCCAGCTTTTCTGCAAAGTAGACGATATGGCAGGTCAGTAACTTCTACCATTGGAGCAAGGAGAAGAGGATTTTTTATCTTTACATTACCTATCTTTAATTGTTTCATTTTTTGATATAATATGATATATTTATATAATTGAACCTCCTTATAAAACAATGGAAAAGGACATAGACCGAATCTCAAAAAGTACAGATACAGACATAGTGATAAGAATAGATGATTTCGGCGGCCGAAGAGGCTTAACAATAAGAGAATTCGTAAAGTCTGAACGTTATACTGGGTTTACAAAGTCAGGTTTACGCATCCCTGCAGATAAATTCAAGGTTTTCAAGGCAGCAATAAATTTGGTTGATGAAAAAGATCTTGAAGAAGAACCAGAACAAAAAAAACTCGATGATAAAGTGTAAAGTGAACAAACAATTTAAAAAACGCAGTTTTCTTCAATATCAATGAACAAAATATTCATTATTGAGCATTTGGAGCCAGAATTATATGAATGGTGTTTGATAGAATATAAACATATTTCAAAAATTGTCGGAAAAGAAAATTTATGGTTTACAAATATAAGAGATAGGGATGCAAATAAACTATCTCTTTATGGAAAAGTGTTCAGTGAATCTGTAAAATCAATGGAATTAAAAAATGCCTGTATTCTCGATCCTGAAGCCGCAATGCAATTAACACCAGAAAATTCAAATCCGATTGAATATTTCATTTTTGGAGGAATTCTTGGCGATTGTCCTCCAAAAAAGCGCACAAAAAATGAATTGTCAAGGTTTTTGTCAAATGCAGAAAAGTTTAACATAGGAAAAGAACAAATGTCAACTGATAATGCAGTCTATACAGTCAAAAAGATAATTTCTGGAATTCTTTTAAATAAACTTGAATTTCAAAACAATTTTAATATTCAAATTGACAAAATAATATCAACTCAACTGCCTTATAGATATAATATTGTTAATGGAAGGCCCCTAGTCAGCACAGAATTAATAAAATTCATAAAAAAAAGAGATAAAATTTAACTTTATTTACTTAACTCAGAATCAATAACTTTCTTTATATCAGAATACGAAACAGCACCCTCAATTTTCAGTCCATTAACATAAAATGTTGGCGTTCCCTGAACTCCTGCCGCCTTACCTTCATCTATCTCATCACTCAATTCTTTTGTATATTTTTGCTGATTGTCTGTCAGGCATTTTTCTAGCAGGGACATATCAGCGCCTATCTCTTCAGCAATAGCTTTCATTTTATCAAGGTCATTTGTAGACTCATAATCTGCAAAAGCCCCATCATGGAATTTCCAGAATAGACCTTGTTCATTTAAACATAAAGAGACTAAATGTGCTTGTTGTCCTAATCCATGTCCTGGATAATATTTGAAAACAATTTTCGCTTTGCCAGAATCAACATAATCTCTTATAATTCCTGAAACTGGTGCCTTCCAGCTAGAATCTCTCTGTCTCAAAGAAGATGCAACAATTTCATTTTGCCCAGACGCAGCCGCACAATATGGACATGAAAAATCAGAAAATAGTACAATAGTCACAGGTGCACTTTCCTGTCCCAGAATCGGGCTGTTACCAACACTAATTTGTACTCTCTCACCATTGACAACGCCCCCATTACTTTTTCCAAAATAAACAAAAGCACCAATTATCAAAAGTATAACCAAAACAAAAGCAGAGTACTTCCAAATAGCATTACTTTTCTTAATATTTTCTTCTGACATTGCACTTAAAGAAAAAAAGCGTATTTAAAGTTTGTGAAGAGCAACTATCTTTTGATTCCATAAAAAATCAAAAAAATTACTATCAAAATATATAATGCAAGAATGAAAGGGTTATGAAGGATTAAAATTCCCAACAAAGAAGTATATGAAATGTAATTAAATCCAGACTCCACTCTTAATTTAATGAAATAGCTGATTGCAAGCAAAACAGCTATAACAACCCCACCAAAGAGAGATATTTTATTCTTTACACTATTTTTAGTCATACAATATCTTAAAAAACAAGAATATTTAAATACTCTTTTTCACACAAAAAATAATACTAAATAAAGGGGTATAAAATGGCAAAACATTGTATTTATTGTAAGACTGAAATATCACAAGAATCAGTTATTGATTTCTGCAAACGCTGTGGAGTAGGTGTTTGGGGAGAAAAGATGTTCAATGCCATTGTTGAGAGCATGGAAAAATCAAGGGAAGCTGGCAATCTTTTTCAGGGTTCAATATCAGGTTCATAATCTAACTTATCTAAAAAGGCACTAAGAAAAGCTTTTTAAACTACTTTTCTAAGATATATCTATGTTAAATCACAAAAATCCAAGGCAAAAGGGAAAGTTTTCCTTTACAAGGTATTTTCAGCAATTCAAGTCTGGAGATAGTGTAGCAGTAGCTAAAGAATTATCTGTTCCATTCCCATATTCTCATAGACTACAAGGAAGAACTGGCAAAGTCATAGAAAGAAGAGGATCTGTCTATTATGTGGAAATTTCCGATCTCGGAAAACCAAAAAAATACTTAATTAAATCAATACACTTGAAAAGAATAGAATCAAAATGATAATTAACAAGACGCCTTTAACATTGGCAGAAGTAAAAGAATATTGTAAAGACTTGGAAAACCAAGGAATCCACGATTATCTCAAGACATTCGTAAAAACTTCAAAAGCAGATGCTGTTAAATGTTCAGCAGAAATCCGCGCATTAGACAATCCAAAAATTAAAGAAGAGAACATAATAAGCATAATTGATTTTCTTCCACAAGATTTGGAAGATTTAAATAAAATATTTTTAGATGTAACTTTAACTGAAGAGGAGTCAAATGCTATTATTGCAATTGTTAAGAAATATTGAAAATGAAAGACAAAGAAGATTTTGCAATCATATTAGATTATTTGCCATATGGCTACCCTGTCGCAGGCAGGATGACGTCAATAGCTCAAGCTATAGGTGAAAAGAATCTGGCTTTACTTGAACTAGTTCCTAGAAGAGGAATAACTCTTGAAGTAAAAGAAAAAGTTTATATAGGCCCGGATAAGAGAGATAAGATATACTTCATTGCAGGTAGGCTCTCAAAGGAGAAGCTTACGGAAGCTGCGAAGATCCAACTACACGAATATTTGGAAAAAGTAGTTGCGGAGCAGGAGAAGAAATATGTAGACTTCTTTAACAATGCTCAGGCAATTAATACGAGGCTTCATCAGTTGGAGTTGCTTCCAGGATTTGGAAAAAAACATACCTGGGAAGTCTTGAAGGCGCGTGAAGATAAACCTTTCGCGTCTTTTGAAGACCTAAAGGAAAGAGTGAAAAATTTACCTGATCCAAAAAAAGCAATTGAAAAAAGGCTTTTGGAGGAGCTCATAGAAAGGCAAAGATTTTACCTTTTTGTAAGATAAGATGGCAGAAAAAGAAAAACAAGATAAGAAGGAAAAACAGGATAAAAAGAAGCCTGAGAATCTAGCCAAAGCTGAAAAGAAAATTCAACAGCAAGAAAGTTCTGAATTTCTAATAAGAATCTTAGGCTATGATATTCCAAGCTCAAAAAACATCTTGACAGGATTAACAAGAATCAAAGGAGTCTCTTGGGCAATTTCAAACATGCTGTGTGTTAAATTAAATATCCAGAAGAACAAGAAAATTTCAGAACTTACAAAAGCAGACATTCAGAAAATTGAAACATTCTTTAAAAATTCTGAATTTGCCGATTTTCTGAAAAATAGACGTACAGACATTGAAACAGGAGAAACAAAGCATTATTTTGGTTCAAATCTAGACATAAAGAGAGAATTTGATATAAAAAGATTAAAGGAGATAAAGAGTTATCGTGGTTTAAGACACGCATTGAAGCTTCCAGTTCGTGGCCAGAGAACAAGGTCACACTTTAGATCAAAAGGAGTAGCCATGGGGGTTAAGAGAAAAGTCAAATGATAAGAAAAAAGAAACTTTACGCAAGACCAAAAAGACTTTATGAAAAGGTAAGAATATTAGAAGAAAATAAACTTATGGCAAATTATGCTTTAAAAAATAAAAAAGAAATTTGGAAAGCTGACGCAAAAATTAACTATTATCGTTCAAGAGCAAAGGAGCTTGCCAAAAAATCATTAGAAGAACAAAAAGTTCTTTTTGATAGATTGACTGCTTTAGGAATAAAAGTCAATTCAATTGCCGACATTTTGGCATTAAAGATTGAAAATCTTCTTGAAAGAAGACTGCCAACAATCATTGTCAAAAAGGGGATTGCAAAAACAGCTAAACAAGCTAGGCAAATGGTTTCGCATAAAAATATTTTAATTAATGGAAATGTTGTTAATACACCAGGTTATATTGTTCCAGTTTCAGAAGAGAATTTAATCACTCTACGGAAATTTAATAAAAAACCGAAAGAGCAACCATCTGAAAAGAAAGAAGAAAAACCAGTGGAGAACAAATAGAAATGGAAGAAAAAAATATAGAAAAGGAAAAAAAAGCAGAATCTATGCAAACAGAGCAAAAAATTGCAAATGTTGAAGAAAAAGCAGAATTAAAAGATAAAAAAGAAGAAAAAGCAGGAATAGCCTATATTTTCAGTTCATCTAACAATACAATCATTCATATTACAGACCTCGCAGGCAACACATTATCAAGAGTAAGCGGTGGAATGGTTACAAAGCATTCACGTTTGAAAGCAGATCCAACTGTTGCAATGTTCGTTGCAAAAAAAGCCTCAGAGAGAGCAAAAGATTTAGGTATAAATTCTCTTTACATCAGAATGAGAGCAAAAACAGGGAGCATTGGTCTTGGCTCTGGAGCGCATTCGGCCGTTAAAAGTCTAAGCAAAGAAGGATTTAGGATAATCAACATACTTGATACTACAAGAGTCGCCAGAGGCGGTCCAAAGAAGAAAGGCGGAAAGCGTGGGAGGAGAGTATAATACGAGTCTAAAGATTTAAAAGACTCTTTTTACACTAATACAATATGGAAGTAATTCAAAAGTCAGATGAAAAAATTATTTTGAAAATGGATGCAAACGAATCTCTTGCAAATGCCATAAGAAGGTCAGTTTCAGAAGTTCCAACTCTTGCCATCGATGAAGTTGAGATATATAAAAATGATTCTGCACTTTACGACGAAGTTTTAGCTCATAGACTTGGTCTTGTTCCATTGAAAACTGAAAAATCAATGACTGGTAAAACAAAAATTGACTTTAAGCTTAGTAAAAATGGACCATGCACAGTTTATTCAGGAGATCTTAAAGGTTCAGCAGACATAATAGAAGAAAAAATACCAATAACTCTTATTGGAGAAGGCCATAAAGTAGAATTGCTCGCAACCGCGAGACTTGGGCTTGGCATAGATCATGCAAAACACGTTCCAGGCCTTTGTTATTATAGGCATATTTTAGAGATTAAGTCATCTCCAGAAATAGATGCAATTGTGCAAAAGTCAAAAGGGATAATAAAACCCGAAAAGAAAGGCAGTAAATGGTTATGCGATTTAAATAGCGCAGACGAACAAGAAATAGCAGACATAGATAAAGATGCAATTTCAGACTCAAACGAATTATTATTAGTCATAGAGTCATATGGAAACATGCCTGCTAAAGATATTCTTGTAAAAGCGATTGAAGCGCTGTGTGACAATTTGTCTGCTTTCGAGAAAGCGATAAAGTAATTCTAGATAGTTTTTTAAAGCGTTTTTGCAACTCATTTTAATGAAATTAGATCTAAGATTAAATCTACCAAACGAAATCAGGTTAAGTCAACACGCTAAACCAATGACTCATCAAGAAGCAAGGGTATTTTTTGGAAGAAATTTAGAAGAAGCAGGAATAGAAGGAGCGGTAGAATTACAAACCCTGAGTGGCTATTTTGATAAATCTCTGGCAGGTAGTCGTAAACCATTAGCAGTAAAAACTGAAAAAGGAGTTTTTGTTATGAAATCTTATGCTTGTTCAGAAGATAAATTTGAAAAACAAGTATTACAAAATTTAAATGGATTTCATTCTCCAAAACCTGTTTTTCTTGGGAATCATTTCATAATAGATGAACTATTGCAGTACAGGCAAACTCTTCTGGATGTTTTTAAGGCAGATCAGGAGGAAGCAATGAGAATTGGTGCGGAAACAAGAGCATCTTTAGCTTCAAGAAGAATAACATTTTATACAGATCACAATTGGTTAAATGATTTTGTCTTGTCTGGAATAGAATGGAAATGCCTTGATTTCGGGCACAGTAGACCATTTTGTGAAAAAGGAGAAAATCAAGCATTAGATTCGGCGACAGTTACTGTAAAAAAACACGGCGATTTATTTTATTTAAAAGATTGTGGCGTAGCACCATTTTTAAAGCCATATCCTCAATCACCGCATTATGAAGAACATAAAAGAGTACTAAACCATCTCGCAACCTTGAAAGGGGATATTTTAACAAGAATCAATGTATATGATTCTATACGACAAGCATTGTTTGGAATCAGAGATCTTCTATTAATTTTTGCAGGAGAAGAAAGATTAAATGTTGCTTTTGATATAATGAATGATGTTGCTCCGTCATATATAACTAATTTTGTAAATAAATTTAATTCCACATAATTTTTATCATTTACATATCTTTAAAAATATCTTATTCTCAGAATAATTAAGACGCGGGGATGCCGGAGTGGTCAAACGGGCGACGTTAAGGCCGTCGTAGCTCAGTGCTTGCGCAGGTTCGAATCCTGTTCCCCGCAGCTCTTTATAGGATTCGAATATTTTGGCAAATAACCTACCCCCTATTTTTTAGCCTTGTTTAACACGCGACTTTTAGGATGCAAATAAAGACTACTTTGTTTACTCTTCGCCAATTATCTGTATATTAAGTTCTACAATAGTTCCAGGTTTCAAAGAAGATTCAATAAGCTTAGGAATTACAATTATAGATTGATTGCCGTGTTTTGCTATTCTTTTGGTTAGGGTGAATTGTTTTGTCATTTTATTTACTATATTTCTTCAAGATAAGCTCTTTCAGGTTCATATCTTGAGATTTTAAAATCTTCATCTAAAGAAAATTTTCTAACAAAAGCATTATGTTTCTCTTTCATTTCAGGACTAACAACAGGTCTTTTTAAATCAAAATTCCACAAATATGGAGTGAATGTGTAAGGAAAACCTGCAAATTTTCTTGCCATTGTATTGACTAAACGGCCATAAGCACTAGCCCAATGCTTTTTTTCAATTACGTCGTTGTGTTCTCTCATCCAGTTGGGAATAAAGAATATTCCTTTTTTATTAGCAAAATGATAAACTTGAGTAATACTTGCACGATGGTGATGTGCGTCTGTGCAAAGAACAATGGGAATTCCTTTCTTTTCTGTATGTTCTGCAAGACTAACTCCAGAAGCTTCAATACCATTGTCTCTTGGAAAACTAGCAAGAAAATTTTCCAAATTAGAATCTGGTGAGGCATTACCTATCGGATAAAAAACATCGCTGATAATGCCATCAGCAGACTGAAAGGAGTAAAGTGCATCAAGAAGATTTGTTGCATATTTAACATCTAAAGATGTGCCTCTAGAAATTCTATTTTCAAATTCCATTCTAACGTCGTTAATGTGTTTAGGAGTATCTTCAACAACCAGTATACTTAGTTTATCAGGCAATTTTATATTTTCCATTTTATCAGTCCATCTCTGTAAGATTAGTTCTTACTATGATTTTCCTTTTTACGTTTTGTTCGTTAGTTTGTTTCATTTTGTTTTTCCTAGTAATTTGTTATTACTTTATCAAAAAAATACCTATTTAATACTTTATCCTCCTAAAAAAGACTATAAATAGATAGATTAAAATAGTTCTGAGATGTTATATTATTATGGATTTAACCATACTAGAAGATCTCGGCTTAACTCGCGCTGAAACTAAAATATATGTAACACTTTTAGAATTAGGTAGTTCTACAGCTGGTCCGATACTAAACAAATGCGGTTTACAAAATTCTGTAGTTCATAGAGCATTAAATGCTTTAATTGAAAAAGGCTTAATTAACTTCGTTTTAGAAGGAAAGGTCAAAGTTTACCAAGCCACAAATCCAGATAATTTTATTGATTTTATTGATGAAAAGAAGAAAAAATTTGAGGAAATCTTGCCAGATTTAAAGAAAAAACAAGATATGCAAAAAAAACAAGAAAATGCTACAATCTACAAAGGAAAAAGAGGAATTAAAGAAGTTTATTATTTTATGATAAATCAAAGGGCTAAAGAATATTTGACATTTGGTGGAGGACCGCCATGTGTTGAAACAATGGGTTTAACGTGGTGGATAAATTTACATAAGAAAAGAGTAGCAAAAAAGCTCCCGTCGCGACAAATATTTGACTTGCTCGTCAGAAAGCAAGCTGATGATATAGAATCTCAGAAAATTACTGACATTAGATATCTTAGTAAAGAATTTGCTCAATTTCAAGAAACGGTTATTGTTGGAGAATATGTTGCTGTTAACGTTTTTACTGAAAATCCTTACAGTTTTCTAATTAAAGATAAAGCGGTAGCAGAAGGTTATAGAAAATATTTTGAAGTGTTATGGAAAATAGCCAAGAAATAGACCAAACAACCCTTAGGTTTTTTGCTTGAATGAGATAAATATTCTGGTTATAAAATATGCGAGGAATAGCACATTTGTTATATCATATCATATATTGTAAATGATTATAAACTGAAAATTTTTATTTATTATAATGAATATGTTTGGATTAAAACAAAAAGTTATTGCGAATCTTAAAATTATTAATTATCCAGCAGATGATGTAGAAAAGAGAGATTATTATCCAGAAGTTATTGCAATCGCAAATAAATATTTATTTCATTCTTTCAGCCTTCTAGAATCAGGTTTGCTTGTTAAAAATCGAGACAAAGCCTTCCTTACGATAGAAGCAGGCCTAGACATTGCAGCAGAAGCAGAGATAATTTTTAAATTATCTTCAGACAAAAAAGTGGCACAACTTAATCTTTTCTACAGAACTTTTTCTTCGCAGGGAAAATTAATAGTGCGCGGAGATTACTCTCTTGCAATTCCAGAAACGGAAATGGGCCAATTGGCATATCGAATAGAAAAATTTTCTGATATTTTGGAAGTTAGTGTTTCTTCATCAAAAAATCATTCTCGAGTTTCTTAATTCTACTCTCAAGTTCTTTCATCTTCTTTTGATTGCTTCCAAAGTCTTTATCCATAGTTTCAACAAAATCTCTTAAATATGCGTTAAAGAGAGTGCTTAATTTGCCACCGAACAAATCAAGTTTTGTCTTTGCCTTATTCAATAAATTTTTGTCAACAGTTATATTTACCCTAATCCTATTCATAATACACATTTATACACATTAAGGTATAAAAACCTTTTCCCTGCAATAGATTTAAATACCATCGATAATCAATGAAAATATGCAAAAGTTAAGTAAAACAAAAATTAAGTTCAATTCAAAAAGAAAAACAAACCCAGAAGTAGTGGAGACATTGAAAATTGCACTAAAAAATAAAAATTGGCTCCCCATAGCAAAACTAATTGCATCATCAAGAAGAAAGTATGCAAAGGTTGATCTTTCTGAGATAGAGAAACAAACAACCACTGGTGACACAGTTCTAATTGTAGGAAAAGTTCTAGGTTCAGGCAATGTTTCAAAAAAGGTAAGGGTTTGTGCCTTTGGTTTTTCAAAATCTGCTTTTGATAAATTAAAGAAAAATAAATCAGAACCAGTCTCAATATCAGAAGAAATAAGTAAAAATCCAAAAGCAGAGGGTTTAAAAATTTTAAGATAAAAAAATGGCAAAACAAAATAAAACAGATATTAAAGAACAACCAAGGGTGCAAATTGTGATAGATGCATCAGGTTTCATTCTTGGCAGGCTTGCAAGTTATGCGGCAAAACAATCAATGTTAGGAAAAAAAGTAATCATTGTTAATTGTGACAAGGCACTTGTTACAGGTAGAAGAAGAATGGTGATTTCAGAGTATTTGAGTGCAAGGACAAGGGGCGGAAGAAGTTTAAACGGCCCGCATTTTCCAAAACATTCAGATAGATTAGTAAAACGTACAGTCAAAGGGATGCTTTCATATACTCAACAGCGCGGTTTAGATGCATTGAAAAGGGTGATTTGCCACAATGGCGTGCCAAAAGAATACGAATCCTCAAAGAAGATTAATTCTCAAAGAGAAATTAAAACAAAGACAATCACTCTAGGAGAGTTAAGCAGCGAGTTATAACATGGAAAAAATAGAAAATATGACTATTTCAGGAAAGAGAAAAACAGCCGTAGCAAAACTAAGAGTTAAGCCAGGTTCAGGCAAGGTTTTTTTCAATCACGTTCCCTCTTCTGAACTTTCCTTGTTTCACAAATTAGCAATATCAGAGCCATTAAAGATTTATGAACAGATTTTAGGCCACATTAAAAATGATTTTTATGTAAACGTACATGGTGGAGGAAAATCATCTCAAATTCAGGCAGCAAGATTAGCAATTGCCCGCGTACTTGTCAAGATTAGCCAGTCAGATGTTCTTAGAAAGGCAATAATCTCATACGACAGAAACATGCTTGTCCAAGATTCAAGAAGAAAAGAAACCAGAAAACCTGGAGATTCAAAGGCAAGAGCAAAAAGGCAGAAGTCTTACAGATAGTTTTAATTTTTTATTCAAATCCTATTATGAATAACCCTTCCATTTTCTCAAAGCAATAATTCTTCTAACAACAAAATACGCAATAACTCCAAATACCAATATCATAAGAGCTGTTAATGTCATTGTGCTGCTAACTTTATTTAAGAAAGCGAAACCAGTTACTCCAAAAGCAGACGAATCATAAACAAAAAATTCTTCAACGATTGGTTTTTTGTCATCAGCTCTTGATATTATGATTTTCAACAATCCCTTATTTGCCTCTCCTATGTCTAAAACAATAGATTTATAGCTTTCTTCCTTTACAACATTTATTTGCTCAGATTTTTCAAGTATTAAATTATTTTCTGAGTCAATTACACTAAATATTAAATTTTGGTTGAAATCAGAATTGCCTCGAACAGTATAATTAATCTGAAGATTAGTTTTAGAAATTAGATTCATTTCATTTATTTTCAAATTGAGGCCAGATTCTAAAATAATTATCTTCAATGGCACTGCAAAAGTCTTTTCCAAACATTGCAACTCGACTTTAACATTGTCATTCATCTTAGCATCAAGTGGTGCTTTTATGTTAAGTATAAATTCCACAATCTCTCCAGTATTAATATTCTTAGTTTCACCAGATTCAAACCAATTCTCATTGCCAACAATCTTGCATTTGTTCAAGAATGTTCTTCCAGTATTTTTTAAGCTTAATTCTATAGTTTTTGATTCTCCAGGAGATATTAAAACTTCCTCCAAGTTTAGGAAATCTACCTCCATATTTTGGGCAAGGCTATTGTTAGTGCTAATTGCAGGCCTGTTGCCCCCACCGCCTCCTCCGCCGCCCGAACCAGGATTGCTAGGCGGTGTCACAGTTGTAGAAACTGTAAAGCTCATGCTTGAATAATTCCAATTACCTGCATAATCAGTTGCATATAAAGTTAAAACATAGTCCCCTATAGATGATAGATTAAATGTTGTTGACAGACAATTTGCAATAGTCGTATTTGGGATAACAACTCCTCCCGTAGCCCAATTAACGCTAAATTTACAATTCGTAGGAGAAGAATCATTCATCGTAAATGCCAGAGGAATTCCAACCCAGGAGCTTTTTGTTCCGCGAGGTTCAGATATTTCTATATTTGGCGCAATTTCATCAACCTGAAATGTCTTGTTTCCATTGAAAACAGAATGTCCCATACTATCATTGCATCTTATGTTCCATTTGTAAGTTCCATCAAGCAAATTCAGCTGAAATGTATTTTCAGAATTCGCAACTGGCGCAAGATCTGTCTGATTTAATTTAAATTCTCCGTCAAAATCTCCCCATAACTCGCAGCTTTCCAAGTCAAGGTCATCAGGAGTATATCTAAATGTAACATCTCTCGTATTTAAGTAAATTCCAATCGGCGAGTTCAAAACTATTGTTGGCGAGCCAACAAGTACAGAAAATGTGGAATTTAGTATAACTTCATTTCCAAGCGTATCATTAGCATACAAATAAAGAATATAACCTCCATCACTGCTAGCATTAAAAGTAGTATTCTCGCAATTTGCAATTGAAATATTTTCTCCGTTGTTCAAATTATACCAGCAGCTTTGCAAATGCACATCAAAAACTGAAAATGTTAAAGGCAGACTAGTATTATATCCATAACTTCCGCCTTCTTGCGGTGAAATAAGTGTCAAATCTGGCGCAATTTCATCAAGAGTTACATTCAACCATCTTGTTATACTCATTGAAGAGTGATTTTCATCTCCAGATGACATAGCAGTTATATTATACAGAGCAGCGTTTTTCGTCGGCACCATATCCAATCCATTATCTCCAGTTATTTCAACTCCATCTTTATATATAGCTATAGAACCATAAAGAGTAGTGGCATTTATGTTATATGTTTCAGGATATTCAATTGTTATGTCATTTTCCTGCCCATTCAGTCGCAATGTAATATCTCCAGCAATCTTATTAATAACATAGTTTATTTGTTCAGAACTTCCGGTATAATTTTGATTTCCAGAAGCAGTGCAATTTACAGCATAATTTCCAGCCTCTCTCATAATGTTCAACCCTTTCTCATCATTTTTTTCAACACCATTAACATAAAGCACAGTTTCAAATCCTTGCGAATTATAGCATGAAAAGTTGCTTTCAACACCATAATCAATAGGCGAAGCAGGATTAACAATCACATTTGTAGTTGTTGACTCAGAATTTATCACAAACTGCGAATAATTACTTGACGCAGTGTAATTCTGCGACGCTGCAAACGAGCAATTAAATTCCCATGTTTCAGCACCCAAACTCAAACTTTCACCAGAATTTATAACATTTCCATTCAATGTTAGCAAAGCACTTCCAATCCCATTAATAATAGAACATGTTGGAGTTATTGCGGTTCCATATGTCTGCGGAGATGTTTTATCAAAAGTTAACGATGTTTGTGAATTTGATTTACTTACTGACAACGAGCCCTGTGACATCCCAGAAGTATAATTCTCTGTTTCAGATATATTGCATTTTACATTATAGCTTCCAGCAGCTAATGTTGCAGTATAAGGATTTACAACTTCAGTATTGTTTACATATAATATTGGAGTCCCATAAGTTGCGGAACAACTAAATGTAGATTCTGTTCCATAACTATATGCCCAACCAGAAGAGCTCAGTAATGCCAATGAATTTTCAGCTCTATTAACAACAAATGTCGTGTTTTCATCATCATATGTATAATTTTCATTTCCAGCAAGTTGGCAGGAATAGTTGTAACTTCCAGCTGCAAGCAAAACGCTATTTCCCATTTCGTTATTTATATCAATATTGTTTCTATAAAGATTTCCATTGCAAGTCACATTAATATATTTGCCATAAGTTATCGGAGAAGTTTCATTTATATTCAATATAGCATTTTGAGAAGCTTTATTTATTGTCACATTATAGTATGAATATCCGACATCAGTATAATTTTCATTTCCAGTTATATTTGCTCTGAATATATAACTTCCGGCCGCTAAACTCACATTCAAGCCATTATTACTCAGATAATTAATCCCGTCTTTCTCTAATGCAAGAATTCCATAGTTTGCTTTTGCTGATATATTAACCTGCTGCGGATAAATTAAACTTAGATTAATTGTTCCACCATTTGCCAAAAATGTTAAATTAGTGCTTATCTTCTCAACAGTATAATATTTTATTCCAGATGTATTATAATTTTCATTCGCATCATTTGCCCACCAATAATAAGAATATGTTCCAGCAGCAAGACCTGTTATATTAAACATATAGACATTAGACATATTAGTTATTGTCCTATTTATGCCATTAAACTCAATTCCCGCGCTATTTATTGCAATATTGTCAGTAATTGTGGCATTAAATCTGTACACTTGCGCAGAAGCATATGTGCTTGCATTGCTGGGATTTTCAACATAATTTGAGAATGATGGCAGAACATTATCAATCAATTGTCCATCAATAGATATATCATCCACCATGCAAAATTCGCTTACCGCTCCGGCAGTGCATTCAAATTTTATTTGAAAAGCAGAATTATTACTGGCCAAAACAGAAAAGTTAAAAGACTTTTTTACATAGACTGCATCATTTGCACTGTTGCTGCCGGTTTGTTCAAGAATATTCCAGCCGCTTCCAGTATTATATTCCACCTGAAATTCATCTGCAGAATCTAACCCTACCAGTTTTCTATGATATTCAAAACTTATATTGGCATATCCTACAGTTGAAATTGCTCTTTCAATTAAACTTGCTGGTTCGGTTGTGCTCTGAGGAATATCCAAGGCATGTCTTGCCCCCTGATTTGGATCAGTGTTAGCATTTGTCCAGGCATTGGCTTCAGATTGAGTTGTTATAGACCAGCCAGCAAGGTCTCCGTCCTCAAAATCATCTATAAATATTGTTGCAGCACTCGTCTGAGCTAAAAATAAAGACAAAATTATCAAAACAAACAGCCAGATGTACTTCATTTTACCCTCCACAGGTTCATTTTTCCAACTTTAAATCCATCAAGTTTTCCGCCCATTTGAAGCATCATACATGCCCTGTCAATTGTATGCCATGCTTTATCCAATAAAAACGAAATATCAGAAGTAGATTTAGGATTATCAGATTCATTCAATATTTTAACAATATCCTCTTTTAATTTTTGGTTTTTGCGAACAACAGCACTATTGTTCGTACTTTTGTCAGCACCATTATTCATGCAAACAACAGTGCGAATAACTATTTAAAACTTTCTTTCTCTCAAGCATTTTAATTTTCAGGCAGTTAATTCAATTGTGTAACAAAATCAATCACAATAAAAATTCTTACAATCAAAAATTTAAGTAAAACTAAACAAAAACCTTTACATCATCAACTCTGCAGAATTCTGAAACGGCACCTGCAGTGCATTCAAATTTTATCTTGAAATTAACGTTGTTATCTGCAGAAGAAGGCAGATTAAATTGCTTGAATACATATGAAGCGTCATTTGCACTATTTCCACCAGTCTGTTCAAGTATATTCCAAATGGAGCCGTCAAACCACTTTGCCTGAAATTCATCGGCAGAATCCAGACCAACAAGCCTTCTGTAATAACTTAATTTTATGTTGGAATATCCAGAAGTGGACATCATTTTCTCCATCAAACTTGCAGGATTTGTAGTTGACATTGGTTGTGATTGGGCATGTCTCAAACCTTGGTAGGGATTAAGATTGACATTGACCCAGTTATTAGCTCCACTTGATTTTGTAAATATCCATCCAGTCAATGAGCCAGATTCAAAATCATCATAGAACAATGTTCCAGAACTTGAATTTTGAGAATTAAATTCATCATTATCGTTAGGAGAAGAGCAGCCAGGATCATTCATATCAATTAAATTATCAGCATCATTATCTAACCAATCATTGCACTGTGTCAAATTAGAAACATAGGCGGGAACAAAATAACTAGTCCCGGCAGCTTCATTAATCAAATTAGCCAGCAATTTATAATTCTCAACTCTCTGCTCTGTTGATAATCCTGCTATTCCATCGTTTTCAAATGCTTCTAAATGAACAGAAGTAAGAAGCATTTTATTCAATTTAACTACTGCAGGCAAATTTCCAGGAATGGCTGAGAATGTTGTTTTTACTTCTCCTCCAGCAGGAATATTTATTGCAGTACTCCTCCAGCCCTGTGTTGGCCCACCATAATATACAGCATTAAATCCATTTGCCAAAGAAGTTAGAGCATACCCTGGATTTTGGTCGTAGTCAGCTATGTCAGCAATAGAACCCTCAACTGTCGGGAATATGTCAAGCATGTCACGCCAGTTATAGTAAGAACCTTGCCAATAATAATCGTTTGCAGCATAAAAGAACCCTGCGCAAATGCCTAGATAAGATCCGTTACTATTGATATAATTAAGAATGTTAGTTTTCCCGGCAGCCCCAAGTGACTTTTGCTGATAATATGCATTTCCTCCAGGCTGGATATAGAGTTTAACATTTGGGTAATTTAATAGGTTGCAATCACTTTTCACATTATTAGAAGTTAAGAAAACATAACTTATATTTGAATCGTAACTCCTCCACCAATTAAGAAATTGTCCAATCCATGATTTACTCAAATCCCCAACTCCGCCGAAGCCAGTGTCTCCATATATCGCAATATTAGTGCTCGAAGTAATGGGGCAAACCAAAGCTTTCGAAGACACTGCCTGGGCCAAGACCGCCACCGACAAAAAAACTACCAAGGCAAGAAAAAGACCATTAATTTTCATGACTAGCTTAGATAATTTGTCTTTATAAATATTATTGCGATATAACATTTTTATCAAAGCTAAAATAAAGTCCCAGAAACATTTATATACAATTTTCTCCTTTTTAACTGATGCAAAAGAAGGTGTTTCTCATCATAGGCGCTTTAATACTGTTCATAACTCTAGTTTCAGCTCAAGAATACTCTATTGATGTTAAGATAAATCAAATAGGTAATAATGTCACTTATCAAATAATACTTTTAAAAGATTCAACAGCATTTCAAGACATTGTTCAAGTTTCTATTTCAGACATTGGTGGAAAGAAAACCTTTAATCAGACCATCAATTCAAACCAGGATAATTCTTTTTTAATTGAAAAAGATTTCCCAAGCGGTTATTGGAAAATAGAAGCAGCTTATCAGGACAAAAACGTCAAAAGGTTTTTTTCAGTCAGCGAGAGAGAAGAAGCAGAGTTTAAACTTGAGGGTGAAAAATTAGTAATAAGAAATACAGGAAATGTCCCATATACAAAAACAGTTGAAATTTTGATTGGAGATAAACCAAATACTCAAAAACAATACATAGACATAGGAAAGTATAAGGAAATTAGGCTCGTTGCCCCTGAAGGAAAGTATAATATTCAAGTCGCTGTCGATGGAAGGACGGAGATTTCTGTGCAGGATGTTCAATTAACTGGAACTGGCCAGGTTATCGGTGCCTTAGACCAACAATTAATTGATAATCAACCAATTTTAGGTAGTGCAAGAGATGTAAAGGGCGATAGCATATTTTCTTCAAAAAACTTTTCAATTGCTTTGATTTTCATAGGTGCGGTATTTGGTCTTTTCATATTGCTTTTAATTGAGAAAGTGATGCGCCAAAAAAGAGCCTCTTCAGCAAAACAGATGTTTGATTTGCATTAAATTGATTATAATTCAAAAATATCAGAACAAACCCAGTACTTCTCCATGCAAACTTATTTCTGTCAATCCATAAGCAGCAGCTCCCGCGTCAAGCTGAATTCTAAGTTTTTCCCTTATATCTTTTACATCCTTATCTTCTATTCTTTTGCCGCCCTTTCTTAAACCAATGCTTAATTTGTATCCAGTTGGAGCATCTCCAATATCATCTCCACCAGTGCCATGAAATTCTATTTCATCACGAGCAACACTAAATTCTTGTGGAAGCATTTCTTCTAAATTAGGAATATATCTTTTAAGAATTACTTCCTTTGCTCTTGAAAGAACGGTTGCCTTTGTCGCATTATATGCTTCAGCAAAAAGACTAAGATTGCCTAAATCTTGACCAACCATTAAAACATCTTCAAAAGCCATGGTACCATTTTTCAAACCTAATTTAAAAACGTTTGCAAAAATATTTATCTTAATGAGTAGTAAAATTAAATGGCTTTGCCCGAAAAGTATGTATGAAAAAATAGCTTGCCCGAAAAGTATCATAGGTTTTCAAAAGAAATGTCTTTATCGCTTAATTTATTTATGTCTTTTTCTGTTTTATCTTTGCCTTCATCTTTTTCTTCTGCTAATTTATGTAAGTAATTCTTAAAATCCACATGAACATTGCTTTCAAATATTTCAGTAATCAAGCAACAGATGTTATGACAGATGAATTTCATCATAAGTTCATTTCTCTGTGCTGTAAAAGATTTGCACTTCAATATCTCTCCTAACTTAACTTTAATCATGGAGAATACAGTTTCAACATTGCTTCTCTTATGATATCTTTTTAAAAAATCTTCCTTATTTTTATTAAAGTATTTGTGCATTTTAATCCATATTTCAGGAGCAACTCCTTCTTTAGGATTATGTCTATCTTGAAATGGAATAAATGGGGTAGCTCCAAGACTTTCTATCAGCTGATGTGTTCTATAAGATGAATAGCCCATGTCAGCACTAACTTCTTTTGGCTTAAATTCTTCTAGAGCTTTTAACAGAGTAGGAACAGCTTTGCTATCGTGTATATTTCCATAAGTTACATCGGCAGAGCATATAATATGCGTTCTTGTGCCTATTAACACGCTGCCTTTAAGGTAATTTCTTTTCATATTACCTAATTCAACTTCAAATTCGTCTTCTGTTTTATCTTTTGGTTTTCTTTTAAATCTAACATTTATCCATCTTTCATATTGATAAGAACCGAAGCCAGAAGCATCAATGCTAAATTGGTCTTCTAAATTCTTCAAAGGCAGTGCAGAAATTTCTAAAAGCCTTTTTAACCAGTCATACATTGATTCGTTACTTAAAAAATCAAATAAAGTGTTGTAATGCACTGCCTTTTTTATATATCCCATTCCTTCAGCATGTAACAAATCTGAAGATATTCTTCTTCCAGAATAATTGGCATATAATTTTAAGCCTAGACAAAATATAACATCTGAAACTCTTGCTCTTGGTCTTCCTGTTATTTGTGGTGGCTCTTTTATTAAAGAGCATAGTTCATATAAAAGTCTGTAGAACATATGTTTTTCTTTAGTTTTAGCCAAGTTATATCTGTGCCAATTTATAGTGTTAGGCAAATAACTATGTAAAGAAGAATTTCCTTCAATCTTTTTCTTAGGCTCTTCTTTCTTGTCATTCCTTTCAGGCATAAAGTATATCTTGTCTTTGTTCATTGTGTTTTTCCTCCCAAAATTTAATTAAACGATTTATTACAGAGAAATGGCTTTCTCTGTCGCATAGCCTCAATCTTTTTATGTT
Source organism: Nanobdellota archaeon (assembly GCA_038044345.1). Taxonomy (GTDB): domain Archaea; phylum Nanobdellota; class Nanobdellia; order Pacearchaeales; family GW2011-AR1; genus VGKP01. Next base: position 2,134 of record JBBTAG010000019.1, on the reverse strand, counting down.
TTCTCTTATCTCTCTTGTTATCTGTATCTCTACTTTGTCGTTTTGTTGTGTCATTTTGTTTTGTTTATGTGTTTAGTTGTAAATTAAACAAGCAACCCCATAAGTTGTCTGCTTAATCTATAGTACTATGAATGTATAAGGAGTATTTAAACATTATTATATTCTAGTATATAGATAGTACTTGGTATTATCAACTAATGGTAAGATTTATATACTCTAAGTACTATAGATTATTAATAAAGGGTGAATAAAAAGACTAAAATGACAAAAACAATAGAGGTTGGTAAATCAAGGTTAAGAGAAGTAAGAGAATTTTTATCTGGAAAGAAAGAAGAAACTCCGATAAGGAAAAAAGTTTTCCAAGACAAGATTACTAAACAAATTTCTTTGAGATTGCCTAAGGACATCTGCCTTTCAAAAAACCTAGATGAAAACTCAGAATTTGAGATAATATTAAATCCAACGGAAAAGACATGGGAACAAATAAAAAAGGAAAACCTAATAATCAGGTTAATAAAAAAATAAATATGGTAGAACGAAAACCCCTTAACAAAGTCGAGAAGCTGATCTTAAATACGTTATTTAAAGAAGATATTCCTCTAACACCAAATGCTCTCGCAGAATCATCTGGTCTTGCTTATGTTACTGCTCAAAAATATATGATAGCAATGGAAAAAGAAGGACTTTTGATTTTAGTTGATAAGAAAAGCCCAAAAAAGACAGAAAAAGGGAAGAGGAGCGAAAGCAAGAAGTATAGTTTAAATCCAGGTTTATGGAATTAGAGCTATAAAACGATTTCTTTTAGGTCTTTTATTGAAAATTAACTTACACAGTAAAGTATAGAAACATTTATAAACCTTACTATTCTATCCTGTGCATGACTGAGAATGAAAAAACTAATTTAACACTTCGTATAAGCAAAGAGGTAGTTGACAAAGCAAGAGAATTGGGGTTAAACTTATCTTCTATAACGGAAAGTATGCTAAAAACAGAAAATTTAGCTGAGGATGAAGGTTTAGTAACACCGCATAAGGTAAGAGAAGTGTACAGAAAAATATTTATGCAGCTTTTAGAAATAACACAAGAATGGAATGTATACATGTCAATAGGTGAAGTAAGAGAAGATATGGCGTTTAAAGATAACAAAGGCAAACAAAGCATACATACTATGGATTTCACTTATTATTTATCTCCACATGGATCAATAGAAATTTGCGATGAAGAAGGAGAGACAAGAAGAGAATGGAGGCTTAATGAAGACTGGCCTGTTAATACATTATTTGAACCAGACAAACTAATTGAAAGCCTAGTAAATAGGTTATATAGAGAAGCAGAGACAAATAAAGAAAAACTACAAAAATTAAGTTTACTTAAAAATGTCCTTGAAAAAATTAAACCTGAAAAAAAGGAAGAGAGCAAAAATATAGGTGAAAAAGATGAAGTATAGATTGACTCCAATAATTAGACAGATAATGAGTGTTCTTAATAAACATGGTTTTTTCATAGTCAAAATGGAAGGAGACCATATTAAAGTTAATAAAAATCCTTCTTTAAAAAGACCCATAATTCTTGTCAATGTAAAAGAATTAAGTAACAGAGTCAGAAAAAATCTTTTAGATGAAGCAGAAGAGGCGGGCGTAAGTCGTGAAGAATTTAGAGGAATATTTAAAGATCTATAATAATATTCTACTTATAAGAGGAGTGTTACCATCTTCTTTTATACTTTGAACTAAAATCTTCTTTTCTGTAATCATATCTTCAAAATAAAGATTTAAAGCTTCTCTCAGTCTTCTTTTAGCTTCCTCTATTGTTCTACCTTGAGTAACAACATTAGGAACCTGTATAGCATTAATACTATAAATTATATTTTTTCCCTTTCCTTCTGGAACAATTACTACATCTAACTCTATACCTCGATAGTTCATAAAATTGAACCTCCAACTGCTTTCTTAAATCTTTCGTTAAAATTTTCTACAGAACAACCATTAGAAAAACAAATACTATAACAATAACAACCAAAAAGGGTACCCTTCTTTTCTAACATATCGATTTAAACTATTTAAACTATTTAAAGCTTATTAATCTTAGATTTATAGGGTTTGTAAACCGCTTTGAAATCAGTTTACAACTCTAC
>JBBTAG010000018.1:5239-12874 GCA_038044345.1 Nanobdellota archaeon | reverse complement strand
CAGCATATTAAGACAAGAAGGATATTCCGATTTAATTGTAAAAGCATTTCAAAAAATAAAAAGAGAAAATTTTGTTTCAAATAGTCTAAAAAATCAGGCATATCAAAATACTGCCCTTTCAACACTGGAAGGACAGACAATTTCCCAGCCATCCTGCATTGCAATGATGTTTTCTTTTTTGAAGCTAGACGAATTGAAAAAGAAAAAAGATGCGAAGATTTTAGAGATAGGTTCAGGAACAGGTTACGTCTTGGCACTATTAACTGAAATGCTGCCAAATGCAAAGATATACGGCCTTGAAATTAAGTCATCTCTTGCAAAAAACTCAACAAAATTGCTTAAGAATAAAAAGAACATAAAAATAATCAATAAATCAGGAATAAAGGGCTATGAAACAGAAGCTCCATATGATATAATTCTAATAAGCGCCTCTGCGCAAAGTGAGAATATTGTCTTCAATTTAACGCCACAGTTGAAGGACAATGGGATAATCATCTCACCAGTTGGTTATGATTTAATAAGCATAAAAAAGACTAAAAACAAATTGGAAAAAACTGCATTGAAGAATGCAGTTACATTTGTACCTTTAGTTGATAATTGATTGTTAGAAAAATTTCTTTCTTATTGCAATGTAATAAAGGGAGTATATTACTGCTATAGCAAATAAAGCAATCAGCATATTAACAATTGAGAAAAAAGGCAACTGCACTAAACTTCTGCACAAAATTGAAGAAGGAGGTTTATAGCAATTCTCGGTGGTGTTAATAAAGTAAATTGCATATCTTCCATCAATACAATCTTCTGCAATGTCAAATCGAAAAGTGCAACTTGAATCAGTAAATACCGGACTGCAGATTTTAGTATCAGCATCCCAAACACAACCTGTAACACTAATTCCTGTGCCTCTCAGCGCAGGAGCACCAAACCCGCAGGGTGGAGGAATAGCAGTACACACATCACTGCATGAATTTGAATAAGCACTACAATCATTTGGCCGAACCAGATTGCAATCAAAAGAAATTCCAGAGCAATTGGCTCCGCTTATTCGGGCAACGAGGGTATAATTTGCGGTTTCATCTTTCAAGGCAGGTAAATAAGGAGTAATGTCTTTCAACAAAAGGCTAAAATTATTTTCTATTTGACTGGACGGCCAAGTAGGGTAAATGGCAGAAATATCTAAAGTTTTAGTTACAAAACTCAATGGAGAGAGGGTAATATTTCCAATACCAAGACTGTTTTTATCAAATGTATAATTAGCAGAGTCAGTGAAGGCAGCAACACTCAAATTAAAAGTGCGCATGTCAAAAGTCGGATTAGATATTACTATTGACCTTTTTACATTCTTCGCAGTAAAGTAAAAATTCAATACTTCTGTCCCTGATTGCGTTATAAATTTTTTCCCGGGAAGGACTTTCAATGGGTTTGTTATGGCGGTTGGTATACCAACTAAGCGTGCACTTGGATTTATAGGGGTAGATTCTAAAACCAGGCTGTATGTTCCGGGCTCATAGATTTCATCTATAGGTATGTCAAAGCTATAATTTGCCCCAGAATTGGAAATCTTACTAACACCCATTCGCGCAAATTCAGATGCATTTAATGTCACATCAATTTTTTTAACTATATTTATAAAACCAGAATTATTTCTATATATGACAACACTTAAATTATAATCATCCGGATTTATTTCAGTCTCGGAGAATAATCTAGTTTTTAGTATGAACACCAACTTGTCAAGAGAAATAGAATAATTTATTGATGCTGAATATGTGTCCATATAAAGATAATTCTCTCCATCCCCACCAATTTTAAAGTAATCTGGAAAAGTGGGGGAGCCCACAATTCCAAATTGGATATAAACGTTTGGATACGCTAATTTTTTATCCGGAATCGTAAAATTAATGCTCAAAGATTTGGTTTCGTAAGGAGCAAAAGAATCAAAATGTGGACAATTCACAGGGTCCCAGGCATTCCAGGTATTCTGGGAAAACACCTCAAGGTAAAGTGCAGGATTTGAACCTTCAGGCCAGGGCCAGGAAGATACTCTAGGACAAATAGTTATGTTTTCTATTTCATAAAAATAAGGGTTCTGATAGTAAAATGTTACATTAGCACTAACATTCGGAGAATATAAATTACAATTATTATACGGTGGATTGCATATACCATAATTTACTACATTTGTTCCATCAGGATAACCAATTTCAAATTTTGGAAGCATAGTTATATTCAATTTGGGAAAACCCAAAATACTTGATATTGGATAACTGGAGTTAATATAAAATCTTCTATAAAACCAAGGAAATAGGTCAATGCCCCAGTTCGTATGAGAATTATGGGCTCTAAACCCGAATAATCCACTTACATATCTGTCAATAGATGCGTTTTGCACTATTAATAATTCATTTTTTCCAGTAACAGATTCAAGTTTAAGAGAGTCATCAGAAGTTCCGCTACGGCCGTCATTAAATTCATAATACATCATTCGCCCCCAATTATTGCTCATAATAAAATTTTTCATCCAAAAGACCGGACTATTTGTTTTGTTGTAATCTACATATTTAGCGACGGGTACATATTTCGAATCGCTTTGGTTTACACGATTTATATTGCCTTCTAAGCTCAAATTAAAATCAGCGGTTAAATGCAATCCATCATACGCATTAACAAGAGTACCAAGAAAAACTCCACTTACTAAATTGCTGCCGAAATCAATCGTTATATTACATTTCGTATAAATTGTATTGCTCTCTCCTTCCACAACTTGAATCATCGGAACATATGACATCTGATTATATGGCCAACTGCCCGCAGGATTATACCCTCCCAAAGCATCATAGAATCCTCTCGATGGTTGATTTGTAATGAACAAATAATCCGGCTTTTCACTTGCCCCAATTTTTGTATTATTGTTTATCACAGTCATAAACACCCCTTTATGAGTGGCTTCATTCCAGCTTCCAAAGTTAGGATCATTTACGCTATATAGACAATATCTAAGTGCAGCCACATCCTGATAAATTTTGTCGCCAGCTACACCAGCTACACCACTTATCTGCATCAAAGAAATACAAACTATCAGCAATATTAGCAATGTTATCTTATTTAATTTAATTTTCATTTATCCCCCCCACATCCCTTAAATCAGGACCAAGTTTGCAACCTTCCCTCATATTATTATCTGAAATAAAGTCACAATATGATGTATCCCTGGAAGTGAGCGCCAAAAGTGCAAAGCAATTATCTTTTATCTGACCCTCAAGTTTTAAACATTCATCTTTTCCATTACCCATCCTAAAAATTAGAACGCATTCAGGCGCCAAATTAGTCTCTCTTGAGCATTGTTCAATTGACGAAAAACTTGAGGTTCCATCTTCAGTATTCACAACACTTGTGTCACCTGATTTAATATAAATAACCAAAAAAACCACAATTATGACTAAAACAAAAAAGATAATTGCAACCAATAAGATTACAATAACTTTCTTTTGATTCTCTTCATTAGAGTAAAAGCTAAATTTCCCGTTTGCAGCATTAGGAAGTACCTCTTCCATGTTTTGACACAATCAAGGCACAATTTAAATCTTTCTTATCTCCCACAGTCAGATTTATTGGCACATTTTTCACAATGGTAGATAAAACTTAAAGCAGGAGCAAACTGCCTCTTAAGTTTTTATAATTAGGCCTATATCTTTCAGAATTATAAAAACGTTCAACATCAACTTTTTTCGGACTGTTTTCAGTGTCTTCCAACGGAACAAGACATGGTTTACCATTCTTAATTGCAGCCATCATTCCAAAATTTCCTCTTGTTATTGAGTCAAAAACTATGTTTGCAAATATTGAAGCAAAAATTCTATCTTTTGCATCAGGAATACCACTTCTTATTCTATAAGCTATTCTTTCGCTCATTGTCTCCACACCTAACTTTTTTTTAATATGTGATTCAATTATTTTTCCAATGCCTCCTAATTTTTTATGATTAAACTGATCAAATTCTTTGCCTTCGTAAACAACTTCACTTCCTTTTTGTTTTGCACCTTCAGAAGCTAACACCAAACTATATCTTCTTTCATTTTTTATTCTATCATTATACAAAAGTTCTACTAATTTATCCATATCAAAATCAACTTCAGGAATTACAACTCTATCTGGCTTTGCAGCAAAAGCAGTATAGAGCCCAGTAAATCCAGCATCTCTTCCAAAAATTTCTACAACCCCTATTCTTTCATGTGAACCTAGACAGCTTCTAAATGAGGTTAAATAGTCTGTTGCTCTGGATATTCCGGTGGCAAATCCTATACAATAATCAGTCCCAGCCACGTCACCATCAACTGTCTTAGGTACACCCATCACAGGAAAACCAATTTTTTTAAGATAACGAGCGAAGCTTAAAGTATCATCTCCCCCAACAGCAATAAGAGAATCTATCCCCCAATTCTCCAGATTTTTTATAGCATCCAAGCTCATATCTCTTTTGCCTTCAAATTCAAATCCTCTGAATTCTTTTAAATCTGGAGTACTTGTTACTTTTAAAGGATTAGTTCTGGATGTACGAAGCCATGTACCTCCTTCTCCGTCAATATTTCTTACGGATTCTTCATCAAGAACCATAGCATGTTCAGGGTTCATATCTTTTTTTTCTGGATCATGATAAATAAGACAGCCCCATCCGCGTCTTATTCCAACAACCTCTACTTTTTCCTTTTCTCTTGCCGCCCTATAAACAACATCCCGTATAACCGTGTTGAGCCCAGCCACGTCTCCTCCACCGGTAAGAATTCCAATTCTCATTCTCTCAGGAAACAATTGAGACTTTTAAGTTTTTATACTATTGAATATATACCATATATTTCTCACATCAATAAAAAAAGAATGATTTTATTCCCCGCATCCATTTCTAGTGGTCTGTTTGCATGAAGTGCAGTATGTAGCACAGTTACCTATTCTTTTCGCCGAACCTCCGCAATGCGGACAAGTCAAACCCTCATCAGAGAACTCCACCAATGATTTTTGCTCTTCATCAATTACTGCCGGTTGTTCCAATGTCTTTATTTCAAATTCTAATTTTTTCCCCGCATTCGAAAAGTTATTCAGCATAAATTGTGAGACATAATCAACTATCGATGAAGCAGTTCTTATTATTGGTTTATTTTGGTCCAACTCTCCCGGTTTTGTATTTTTAGTAAATCCAGAAGGCTCAAATTTTTGATGTCTGAACTTGTTGAACAAAATATCTTCAGGCACACCATACTGCAGGTTCAAAGAGATAGAAGTAGCCCAGGCATCCATCAATCCTCTTATTGTTGATCCTTGCTTATGCATAGTGATGAAAATCTCCCCAGGTTTCCCATCATCATAAAGCCCGACAGTTATGTAACCTTCATGTCCAGCGATATCAAATTTATGAGTGACTGATTTATGAGTCTGAGGCAATCTTTTTCTTTCAACTCTTTCAGCAACAGCAATAATTTGTTTCTTAATCATTTCTCCGTCTGTTTTTCTAGTATTAAGCGGCTGGCTTCTTTTTGAATTTTCTCTGTAAATGGCAACAGCTTTCAATCCTTGCTCCCATGCAAAAACATAAGCATCTGCAATTTCAGAAACCGTTGAATGTTCAGGCATGTTTATTGTTTTGCTTATTGCTCCTGAAATGAAAGGCTGCACAACTGACATCATTTTAATATGTCCCTTGGAATGTATTGCCCTCTTGCCCTTTGCAGGTTTAAATGCACAATCAAACATTGAAACATGTTCCTCCTTCAATCCAGGAGCTCCTTCAATCATATCATTCTTATTTATATAATCAGTAATGTTTTGAATATCACTTTCACCATATTTTAAATTTCTTAATGCAAGAGACACAGACCCATTAACCATTTTTAACATTCCTCCACCAGACAAAACTTTATATTTAACCAATGCAATGTCGGGTTCAATTCCAGTAGTATCGCAATCCATCATAAAAGCAATAGTTCCCGTTGGCGCCAAAACAATAGCCTGAGCATTTCTAAACCCATAAACATTTCCTATTTCAATGGCATCCGTCCATGAATCCCAAGCATCATTAACTAAATTCTTCAATTGAGAAGGCATTTTAACAACTTCAATCTGCTTAATATGCTCTTTATGCATATTCATCACTTGCAACATTGGCTCTTTGTTTTTCATATATTCTGGAAAAGGACCAACCAATGCAGCTAATTCTGCACTCGTTTTATAAGCTTCTCCGGACATTAGGGCAGTTATAGCCGCGGCAACTGCTCTTCCTTCATCTGAATCATAAGGCAAACCATAACTCATCAATAACGCACCTAAATTAGCATAGCCAAGCCCCAATGGCCTGAAATCATGAGAGTTTCTTGTTATTTTTTCAGTTGGATAACTACTTCCATCAACAGCCAGCTCCATTGCAATTATCATTGTTCTAACAGTCATTTTAAAAGATTCAACATCAAATCCGGAATCAGCAGTTCTGAATTTCATTAAATTTATAGAAGCCAAATTACAAGCAGAGTCATCCAAAAATGCGTACTCGCTGCATGGATTAGTTGCATTTATTCTTCCAGAATTTTTGCATGTGTGATATTTGTTAAAAATTGTATCAAACTGTATTCCAGGATCTCCGCAAATCCAAGTACCTTCAGCTATTTTGTTTAACACTTCTCTAGCTTTAAGATTTTCACAAACTTCTCCGCTCTTCACAAATTTCGTTTGCCACTCACCATCATTCTTAACAGCATTCATGAATGAATCTGGAACTCTGACAGACATATTGCAATTTTGAAAACAGATACTTCCATATGCCTCTCCATTCATCCCCCCCGCATATCCTTGTTCAATCAATGCCCATGCTTTTTTCTCTTCATTTTGTTTAGCATTGATGAAATCTATAATATCTGGATGATCCACATTCAAAATTTCCATTTTTGCCGCCCTTCTGGTTTTTCCTCCAGATTTAATTATATTAGCATAAGCATCATATCCTTTCATAAAGCTGACAGGCCCAGATGCTTTTCCCCCGCCAGTTATCTTCTCTCTGGAACTTCTCAATGGAGATCTATTAGTGCCTGTCCCAGATCCAGCCTTAAATAATATCGCCTCAGACATTTGCAGAGAGAGAATGGATTCCATATCATCTCGTATACTTTGAATAAAACAAGCTGAACATTGCGGTCTATCATCATTTTTTAACACAGGAACAATTTTGTCTGACTCAGATTCCCATTTATATGCAGAAACTCCGCCAGCTTCTTGGTTATACTCCCATATTCCAGCATTAAACCAAACAGGGGAGTTAAATATTGCAAGCTGATTCAAATTAATCGCCACAAGTTCATCTTTTAATATATTTGCCTGAGTTTGATTAAAGTAACCTTGCTTAATTGCCTGTCTCCCAAAAAATCTGGATACTCTGCCTATTATTTTTTCAATAGAATTTTCTCTTTCCCCTTTTGCTTGATCTCCCCAAAAATATCTGCTTGCAACAACTTTAAGTGCAAGAGCACTCCAAAAATCAGGTCTTTTAACATTCGGTTGTATGAAGATAATCTTTCCTGCATCATCAGTAACTTTGACTTCTTCAGCAATCCAGTTTATCTTGTTGCCAAAAATATCAAATTCATACGGACTTTT
>JBBTAG010000018.1:0-5139 GCA_038044345.1 Nanobdellota archaeon | reverse complement strand
CTTCAGCAATCCAGTTTATCTTGTTGCCAAAAATATCAAATTCATACGGACTTTTACCATCCTTAGTAAAAAATCGGTCAACAGACATTTTCTTCAAAGCAAGATCTTGTAATCTTTCTGGCGTCATTTTTTAACTAACCCTCTTATTTCTTTTTTAAAATCATCCAAGTCAGCAAAATCTCTGTAAACAGAAGCAAATCTTATATAAGCAACTTTATCAGCTTTTTTCAATTCCCTAGAAACCAATTCCCCAATAACTGTTGATTTAACCTCTTTTCCCATTTTTCTTATTTTATCTTCAATATTTGCCAATATTTTATTTATACTCTCTTCACTCACAGGCCTCTTTTCACAGGCCTTCATGACGCCCCTTCTTATTTTGTCACGATCAAAATCTTCTCTTCGATTGTCTTTTTTAATGACGCTGAGGCTTATTTCTTCCAAAGATTCACGAGTATTGAACCTTTTTTTGCATTTAAGACACTCTCGCCTTCTTTTAGTAATCCCTGAAACATCCCTTTTGTCTATAACCTTCGTTTCGCTGTATAGACAATATGGGCATATCATGATTTCACCACAACCCGTTGTGTTTTTCTCATCAAAAAAACACAACTCATTGTATTTATCAAATCTTGAGATAAAAACACTATTTAAACATTGTTATACTAAAATTTTTCTCCTCGACAAATTCACAAAAAAAATTCGTCCTCTTTTTCAAGTGATAATTATTTTTTTCAAAATAAATTAAAAATAAAAAATTTAGATAATTATAAAAAGAGGCAGATATTGCAAATAAGATGGACTTGACACTGCCTTCATTGGCATCTTTATTGGGAATTGCAGTTTTTTTACTGGTTGTTCTCATAATTTGGTCTCTGATATGGAAAGGCTTAGCACTCTGGAAAGCTGCAAGATTAAACCAGCCAATATGGTTCGTTGTTTTATTGTTAGTTAATACACTAGGCCTCTTAGAGATTCTTTATTTGTTTATATTTTCAAGAGAAAAGAGCGCCAAAAAATCTAAAAAAGTTAATAAAAAATAAATAATATGCAAACAAAATTCAAAAGAGGTGATAAGATAGTTCTAACGGCTGATGTTCACTCGGATTATATCGAATATCACAATGAAGATGATTCAGATTTTCAAGAAATTCCGATAAAAAAAGGCATGAAAGGAAAGATAAATGTGCTTTTACCAAACGGAAAATATCATGTAGAAATATTTGATAAAAAAGGTGGCATCTTAGCATACGTTCCAGTAGATGAAGAAGATTTAGAAAAAGAATAAATGTTAAGAGCTTTCAAAATTAAGCCAGGGTAGTTGCATTAGCAGAAACATCAGTTAGATTGACAAGTCCGGTAATTCCCCTAGTATTTATTCTAATGGTATAAGTTGTATTGGCATTCAACCCCACCGCATTATAAAATGGATAGGTGGTATTTACAACATTTACTCCATTAAAGTAAACCATCGCCTCGCTAAAATTACCATATGTTGGATTTGTCCAGCCCCAATATATAGACTCATTTGTCATATTAGAGGCAGTCAAATCAGATATCGTTGGCGGAGCAACCAAAGTTATATTTTCAGCTGTATTATTTGTTTGATTTTTCGAACATGCTCCGATTCTATCTCCATGTTTCAAATGAGCATTAAGCGCCTTCTTCGATATTGTTATTGTAACTGCCCGTCTATCAGACTTATGGCAGATTGTAATCTTGTCTTTTGCAGTCTCGTTCAAACTGGAATCAATTTCATCATCAGTATTTTTTTCCTTAGCTAAAAATCTCCACCAAGGCTTTCTAACTTTAATAATTTCTCCAGTTTCGGCATCAACTTCTGCAACAGCCACCATCTTTTTCTTTAAAACTAGGAAAAGCCTTGAATCTTTCTCAGTTTCTAGAACGTAAGCAAGCCTTGTTTTGTTTCCAATACCAACTTCCTTAAGCTCAACAGAACAATTTCTCTCATCGCACTTGGATCTCAGCCTATCAAGAGCAATCAATGCAGCAACATCGGGCATTATCTTAACTTCAGCCCATCTTCCATTCGACAAATATGCTCTCAATATTTCTCCAGCAGTTCCATCTCCAATATCTTCAGCAGTCAAATTAAGCCCGGTTTTAGCATTAATTTTCCCAGCAATAATCTCTTTTTGCTCATCACTCAATTCTCTAATTGTAATATTTCTATCCTCAAATCTAAAAGAACCATTATGCTCTCTCATTCTATTCTTAAACTCTTCTCGAAGCCTCTCCATTCTTTCCTTAAATTCCTCTTTCAACTGCTCTCTTTGATCTTTAAATTCCTCTCTACCAGATTTATTCGAATCGTCATCAGAATCATCATCACTCTCATTCAAATCATCACTATCGTCATCATCACTCTCATTCAAATCATCACTATCGTCATCATCACTCTCATTCAAATCATCACTATCGTCATCATCACTCCTATTGGTATTATTAGAATCAGCCAAAGCTATAGAAAACATGCTTATAACAAGGACTGCAAACAGACCGAAAGCCAGTATTTTTTTCATAATAAGCACAGTATTTTTTGTTTTATAAACCTTACGGAACAATTTTCTCCAATTCCCTGACAACAATATCAATTTCCTTTTTTGTGTTAAACTCGTTAAGTGAAAATCGCAATGCTCCTCCAATTTCTTCTTTTTTTAAACCCAGAGCAGAAAGAATTCTATTTTCCTTTTTTTGTTTGGAAGCGCAGGCACTTTTAGTAGAACACATTATGCCATTTTCTGACAGTTTGATAAGCATAGAATCATTGTCAGCTCCAGAAAAAGAAACATCAATATTATTGCACAATCTTTTTTCCTTGCTTCCATTAATTTTCCCCCCAATATTTTCAAGTTTAGAAATAAAATAATCTCTTAATTCTATCATCTTTTCTTTATCAACTTTTTCAGCAATAGAAATAGCCTTCGCAAATCCCATAATTGCAGGAACATTTTGAGTTCCGGCACGCAACGAATTTTCTTGATTTCCACCCACAATTATCGGTTCAATTTTAACTCTTTCTCCGACATAAAGAAATCCAACCCCCTTCGAAGCACCGATTTTATGTCCGCTTGCACTAAGCATATCAACCTTCATTGTAAAAACATCTATTTTTTCTTTGCAAAAACTCTGCACAGCATCAGTATGAAATAAAACTTCTTTTTCTCTGCATAATTCTCCAATTTTTTCAATATTTTGGATGACTCCAATTTCATTATTTGCATACATTATAGATACAATCAACCTCCTATCGTCAACCAGTTTTTGAAGCTCATCAAAATCTATAAAGCCTTTATTATCAACAGAAATTTCAAAAATTTCATATCCATATTTTTTCATTTCCATGCATAGTTCATAAATTGAAGAATGTTCAATAGAACTTATAATTATTTTTTTCTTATCTGGATTTGCTTTTGCCACGCCTTGCAAAGCAAGATTATTCGATTCCGTCCCAGAAGAAGTAAATATTATCTCATGTGGCTTGCATCCTATCTCAGAAGCAACTATTTTTTTAGCTTTCTGAACATTTTTCTGTGCTTGTTCCCCCAAATCATGAGTGGAAGAAGGATTTCCATATTCTCCAAAGTCAGAAAGCATATATTTTTCCATTTCTTTAACTACTGCAGGATAAACAGAGGTTGTTGCAGCATTATCTAGGTATATTATTTTATTTGGCATAACTAAAGAGAATCAACAGGGCTTTTAATGTTTTTGATTGATGCTTGAGATATTTGTGTATAAACTTGAGTTGTTTTTATATCGCTATGTCCAAGTAATTTTTGGATAATGCGCAAATCGGTGCCAGACTCAAGCAAATGAGTTGCAAAACTATGCCTCAACAAATGAGGATAAACTCTTTTTTTGATTCCTACTCGCAAAGCGGATTGTTTGACAATCTCTTGAATCGTTTCAATTGTTAATTTTCCTCTCCTGGAAGATTCAAACACAATATCTGATTTATTCAATGCAGTATAATTCCCCAAATCACCAACAATTGAATCAGGAATTTTAACAAATCTATCTTTTCTTCCTTTTCCCATTCTTATATGAATCAATCCTTCAGAGAAGTTAACATCTTCTTTTTTCAGATTAACAACTTCTGAAACCCTCAATCCGCATCCATAAAGAATCCTCAAAATCAGATTATGCTTAATATTCACAGTATTTTCAATCATCGCTTTAATTTCTTCTTTTGTAAGTATCTCAGGAATAGTCTTGTTTCTTTTTGGTCTTGGAACATAAATCTTTTTATTTAAAATCTTATCAAAAAAGAACACCAGAATACTTGCACTATGGGCTGCCGTTGTGGAACTTCCTTTTTCCAGCCTATTCATTAAGAAGTCTTTAACACTTTCTTCATTTAATCCTTTGTTCTTAGAATATTCAAGATATTTTGAAGTTTCATATAGGTATGACTTAACAGTTTTACCAGAAAAATTGCGCAATTTCAACTCTCTTTCAAGCTTTTCGAGTAAGCCATCCATATAATGCAATATACATATTGAAGTATATATGTCTTTCGCTTTTCCCAGTATAACATCCCCTTAGGGGATGGCATTCCAAGTAAACCTTGGATGCCATCATGTTAAACTCAATAAATTTGAAGTCCTAAAAAAGGAGAGGGCAGTTTTTCTATTGCAGTATGAATTCAGATTTTGCAAATCTCTTACCATTCACAACAAGTTCAATAATATGTTTCCCAGAATAGTGTTTCCTTGTTGTCATTTGCTTAAATGAATGTCTTTTAGAGAGGTTAATTAATTCGTTCTCTTTTACAATTTTAATTGCTAATTTGAATACTTTTTCAGAATGCTTCCCATTTGATTTAAAATAATGTATTACGTAGTCAATCATCAATTTTTGATTAATCAGAGACTTAAATTTTACATTGACATTAGCTTGTTCTCCTATTTTTATTTTAGAAATTATGTTAATTTCAGCATTGCTAATTTTCGGTTCAAGATAACCCATTAATTCAAATGCGTCTTTATTGCCTTTCTTAAATAATGTTCTAAGTGCATGTTTAATAATCCATAACCTTTCTTTAGACGGGTTCTTTTTCCACTTCTTCAATGTATCAATAACGATTCTTGGATTATCTTTGGAAATATCATTAAG
>JBBTAG010000017.1:0-6411 GCA_038044345.1 Nanobdellota archaeon | reverse complement strand
TTCACAAATTTGAAAACCACAAGCTTTTTAATACCTCTTAGACAGAAAAACCTATGACCGAAAAAAAAGCAGATTGGATAAAAACAAAACCTGCAGAATTAGAAAAATTAATCTTAGAACTTCACAAAGAAGGTCATCCACCGGCAAAAATTGGTCTCATTTTAAGAGATAAGCATGGGATACCTAAATCAAAACTTGCCGGCAAAAAAATATTGCAAATCTTAAAAGAAAATAAACTCCAATATTTAACAGAAAAAAAGATTGTTCAAGATAAAATAGACTCGCTTGGAAAACATATTACAGCCCATAAACATGATTATACTGCCAAACGCTCATTAACAAAAAATTTGTGGGCAGTAAAAAAGCTTAAATAAAGATTAATAGTTTATATTAAATTGAGGTGTTAAATGTTAGAAAAAATAAAAACAGCAATAGCAAAAATTGACTCTCTTTCCAAAACAAAACAAATAAAAGTAATCAGCCACTATGATGCTGACGGAATCACTTCTGCAGCAATATTTGCAAAAGCTCTGCAAAGATGGAAAAAATCATTTTCCCTGCAAATTGTAAAAGGCCTTGATGAACAATTCATAAATTCCCTTCCTGAAAACCAGATATTGATATTCTTAGATTTAGCTTCTGGTTCATTAAATTATTTAAAAAATAAAAAAGCAGATATTTTTATTTTAGACCACCATGAGATAATAGACTCAATACCTGAAAACATATTTATGATTAATCCTCTGCTCGATAATCACAACATGCTCTCTGCAGCAGGAGTATGTTATTTATTTGCTAAAACATTATCACAGGAGAACAAAGACTTGGCAAACTTGGCAGTAATTGGCATGGTTGGAGACTTTTTAGACAAAAACATACATCAAACATATGATGAAATACTGAAAGATGCAAATGTAATAATAAAAAAAAGCTTACTCATCTACCCTTCAACCAGGCCATTAGACAAAGCCTTAGAATATTCTTCCAGTCCGTACATTCCTGGAGTAACCGGAAATTACAAAGGAGCATTAGATCTTCTAAGAGATGCAAATATCGCAAGAATTGATGGAAGATTCAAATCTCTCCATGAATTAAATGAAGAAGAAATGTCAAACTTAGTTACTTCTATTATGCTTCACGGAGTAAATCAAAAAAAATTATCCTCTTTAATAGGAAACCTTTACTTGGTAAAATTCTTCAATAAATTAGAAGATGCGCGGGAATTCAGCGCATCCATAAACGCATGCAGCAGAATGGATCGTCCAGAAACCTCTCTTGGTTTTTGTCTGGGCAACAAGAAGTTTAAAGAAGAAGCTGAAAAAATATACATTGAATACAAACAACACCTTATATCTGCTCTAAAATTTGTATCAGAATTAGAAAAAATACGAGGCAAAAATTACGAAATTATAAATGCAAAAAATAACATAAAAGACACTATAATAGGAACAGTAGCATCAATACTTTCAAATTCTCCAGTATACCAAGAAGGCACAATAATAGTTGCCCTTGCCTATAATGAAGACAAAATAAAAGTTTCTGCTAGAATTGCAGGCAGAGAAGGGCGTAACGTTCGTGAAGTTTTAAATCAAGTCGTTGTTCCATTAGGAGGCGAAGTGGGCGGTCATCCAAAAGCTGCAGGTTGCCTAATCTCAAAGAACCACGAAGCTCTATTTCTATCAGAACTCCAAAAGATACTTGAAGTTGAATTAGTAAAAGTTTAAAACCTGCCTTTTTCATTATTTTTTATGTTAAACATGGACAAAAACAAAAAAAGCAAATTTTTGAAAATATCCTGCCCAAAATGTCGAAACAGACTTATTGTTTTTGGTAAAGCCTCGATGAGTATAAAATGCAATAAATGCAACTACCTATTAATTCAAACAAAGGGTGGTAAAGCAAGAATCCGCGCGCCAATAAAAGAAGTTCTATCATAAAATGGAAGTAAAAGAAAACGACATTGTAATGTGTACCGTAAAAAATATAGCTGGTACAACAGTATTTGTACAAATAGAAGAAGACGGGCAAGGAAGCATTGTTTTTTCGGAAATTGCAGCAGGTAGAATAAGAAACATAAGAGAATACGTTTACCCCAACAAAAAAATTGTCTGTAAAGTTATAAAGATTTATCCAGATCATGTAGAACTTAGTCTAAGAAGAGTAACTGGCAAAGAAAGAGAAGAAATTCAAGCCCGTTTTAAAAAAGAAAAAACTTTTACAAGCATGTTAAAAGCAATCTTGAAAGATTCTGATCAAATTATAACGAAAATAAAAACAGAGTATGAGCTTTGGGACTTTTTTGATAAAATAAGGGATGATGGAAAAATATTAGAGAAATTCATGAAGAAAGCAGACTCAGAAGCAATAATAAAACTTCTGGACGAAAAAAAAGATCGTGATAAAATAGTTAAAAAAATAATAGTCCTGAAAATATCTTCTGATTCGGGCATTTTTGATATAAAAGAAATACTTAAAATTAAAAACGTAAAAATCAACTATCTCGGTTCAAGTAAATTCTCAATTGAATCTACGGCAAAAGACTACAAAGAAGCAGAACACGCAGTAAATAAAGCAATAAAACAAATAGAAGCAAAAGCCAAAGAAAAAAAAGCCTTTTTTGAATTGAAAGAAAAATAAAAAATATGAAACTAAATAAATGCTCAAAATGCAATACTTACACTTTAAAAGAAGAATGCTCAAAATGCAACTCAAAGACAAAATCAGCACACTACAAATTCATTAAAATTAAAGACGTAAAAAATAAAGATGCGACTCCTTAGATATTCTCAATTTGTCTCATTAGCATCAACTATTGTCAAACCTGATATGCAAGAAGAAAAAACCTTGAAACCCTTGCTCAAAGTAGATTTGCAAGGAGATATTTACTTCTATCAGCAAAGTAAAAAAATAACTCTGGACAGAAGAGACAGAGAATTATTTACGTCAATAAATGAAGGTAAATTCGATTACCATTATAAAACCAAAGATTAAAACAAAGTCTTCTGGGCAATTTCCCTTTTAACAATTTCCATATCTTTTTCCCATTCTTCAATAAGTTTTCTATTATAAATTATAGCTGCAGGATGAAATAAGGGTATCAGCTTTATTTTTAATCCAGAAATCTCAATCATTCTTACTTTTCCATGAACAGAAGTTATTCCTGGCTGCTTGTCCATCAAATCAACATTTCCAAGAGCAAGAAAAAACTTTGTTGCATAATTTCCAAGGCTGCAAACAACTTTTGGTTGTATCTCTTTTATCTGCTCAATCAACCAAGGCGCATGGGCTTTAATTTCATCTGGCAATGGGGCTCTGTTCTCGGGAGGTCTGCATTTCAATATATTTGCAATGTATACATCATTTAAGCTCAAACCTACTTCAGCAAGAAGTTTGTCCAGATTCTTTCCAGCGGCCCCGACAAACGGAATTCCTTGCTCATCTTCATTCTTTCCAGGACCCTCACCAACAAACATTATCTGCGCATGCTCATTTCCCTTTCCAATAACAATATTTCTGCAATTCTTGCATATTTCACTCTGTTTTGCAAGTTCAATTACTTCATTTGAAACCATAAAACAAAACAAAACTCTTTAGTTTTTAAGTTTATCTCGTCTTGCTTCAATAATATAAATTATACCTAAAAATTTTCTTTCGATTCTCTCAATTTTTAGTCTAGTTTCAATAATAATTTTTCCATAATCCCTTAACAAAGAGCAACCCATTTTTTCATAATGTTTGTGCTCCCTTTTTCTTTGTAATCTTTCTACAAATGAATTGTTACTAATCCCGTGCTCAAGTAACAAAATCCTTCCAGTTTTCTTGCAAACTCTCTTCATTTCTTTCAATGCCTTGACAGGATTAAGATATGTGCATAATCCAAGCGTATCGACAACATAATCAAACTCGTTATTCTTAAAAGGAAGATTATCTGCACTTGCAATTTTCAAGGTAATTTTCTTTCCACTTTTATTAGCTTTGCTTTGCGCGATTTTCAACATCTCTTTGCTTAAGTCAATACCTATAATTTCACATTCGTTTGAATAATAATTTAAATTTGCTCCAGTTCCAATTCCAACCTCAAGAATTCTGCCCCTAACTCTTCTTAAAAGCAGCCTTCTATATCTACCGATTAATAAATTAGTAAAAAACTCCAATAAATTATACTTATTAGCATTAACGTTATATATCTCAGTAATCTGTTTTTGATTCATTCTGGACATGAAAAAATAACAACAATAACCTTTAAAACCCTATCTCACAAAACAAATCTATGAGTAATCAACAATGTCTTGTAATAATTAAGCCAGACGGACTAATCAAAAGTTTGACTGGAGATATTATAATGGCTCTTTCGGCCACAAAACTAAAAATAGTCGGAGCCAAAATAGTGAAAACCTCGAGAGAACATTTAGAAAAACACTATTCTGACCTGAAACAAAAAAAGCCCCATATTTTTGAGGCAACAATGGATTATATGTCCGGAAAATACCACACTGACAGAGTTTTGGCATTAGTTTATCATGGAGAAAATGCAATAGAAAAAATAAGGGAAGTTTGTGGAGCAACGAACCCAGAAGAAGCGTCTCCCACATCAATCCGTGGCAGATATGGAAGAGTTCATAGTAAAACAGGAGTTTTTGAAAATGTCATTCATGCTTCAGACTCAGAACAAAATGCAGAAAAAGAGATAAAACTCTGGTTTTCTCCAGATGAATTGGTTGAAATCATCTACCCAATAAAAGAAGAGCCCGTTTCTATAAAACGCAGGTTCTGGAAATAATAGTTCAACCCAAAGACTTTAAATGCTTTATTCCTAGACTTTTTAACAGGCGTGTAGTTCAGCCCGGATAGAATAGCTCCTTGCGGAAAAAAATTGCAAAAAGGAGTTGACCGGGGTTCAAATCCCCGCATGCCTATAATCTCTTTGCAGGCAATATTAAATCGATAAATTTATTCGCCTTCTTCATCTTTTATGCCTTTCCCAGTCAGGAAAAACTGACATTCATTGTCAGGAAGATTTGGAGAGTCAATTAATTTTGCAACTCTGCTTCCGCCTTTTCCTCTCCTAAAATACATGCGGTATGTCGAATTATGCACTATAAAACCGTTTGCAATATAATTCTCCTTACTTGGAACAGAAAAATCATAAAATAAATTGTCTTTATTTTCACTCACATTTATTTCTCTGATTTTCTCAAATTTTATTTCACCATTTAAAATATTAAAAATGAAATCAATCTTTTGTTTTATCTGTCTATCAGATATTTTCAAATTCATTAAAGCATTAAAAGCGCTTTCCAATTCATTCCTGCTGACCCACTTATATTCAGACGGTCTTGATTTAATTATAGAAAATGGTTTTAGATTGCATGTTTTTAACAATTCAACAAGCTCTTTTCTCAAAATAGGCATGATTTCATAAGAATAGGTGTTTTTTTGATCCCTTACACACTCTAACAACCTTTTCTGTTTATCTTCTGCCGTAAAACCTATTTGCAAATAATTTTTAACATCTTTATCAATAATCCTCAATACATTCATCTTCTTCTGTCCGATATTAAATTTGATATTGCTTCTTATGCCTGCTCTCAGCAAAAAAAGCTGTGCATATCTCAACACTTTAGCATTTTTCTGAACTACAGTTATATACGCCCTCTTTTTATTTATGTGGCCTTCGGCATCTACAAAGCCTTTAACAAAAGAGATAACTGTTTTGCATTTAGACCTTCCTATATTGTTCAATAAATTTGGAAGCATTAACGCAAACAAATCGCTAATTTCCTTGGAATTTATACTTAAATTATAGCAATTTTTGCCACTTACGGGAGTTATGCTTCCGGAAACATTAAAAATTTCTTTAAACAAAGAATTATAATGTTCTAAAACCCCTATTCTTGCATCTCTGAATCTCAATCCTCTTTCTCCCAAATTTCCATCGCCTATAAAATACCCAAAAATTTGAGCTAAATTTGAAGTTAAAAATTCCGGCATCTTCAAATCTCTGTGCTTATAACTTAAAACTGGAGCAATTTGCAAAATCTGATTGCCAGTATAACTCTGCAAATTATCTAAAACATCAATAGAAGTAGGCCATTCTTGATTCAAAACTCTCCTTAGCTGTCTTGGGGTTATTCCTATTTTTTCACACATTTGTTTTCTTGTTAAATTATCTTGATTCAGCTTATTCTTAATTATTTTAGAACTTTCTTTATCTAATTTAGCAACTCTTTTTAATTTAAACTCTGGAATCTTAATGTCTGCTCCTTCAATATTAATCTTTCCTGCTTGCGCTATAAATTCCCATTTATTTAAATTCTTAGCTTCTTTTTCTACAATTGAAAAATTACTTATGCTGAAAAATCTGTGCAAATCAGAGCAATTTATTTGATTATTGGTTTTTATATTGTAAAC
>JBBTAG010000016.1:0-19777 GCA_038044345.1 Nanobdellota archaeon | reverse complement strand
AGACAATTTAAGAAAATCTGATTTAAATGGTATAAAATTAATTGTTTTTGATGTCGATGGCATCTTGGTTCCCAGAGGTACTAAAATTTTTCAAAGTGGTCGAAAAACAGTGTTTTATATAAAAAAGGTTGATAAAAAAGTAATAAATTTAATTAAAGAATTAAGTTCACTGGGTTTTCTTATAAATATTAATTCCGGGAGAAGTTTAGACGTTTTGCAGAGGATGTTTTGGCCTGTTTTAAATAAAATTACCATGACATATGAAAATGGAAGCTCTTCATGGATAAAAGGGAAGATTTATCAGCATGTTAACAGTTACTCAAAGCTTTCTGAATTATATCGAGAATTAAGTGCTATTAAAAATAAAAATATAAAAGGTTTTGAATTAAAAGAATTTATTTTGACTTTACATGCAAAAAAAAGAGTTAATGTTGTTGAAACGGCAATCAAAAAGCATAAAGGATTATATTTTATTTGGAATAGCGAGGCTTACGATATTGGATTAAAGGGTGTTCAGACAAAATTGAATGGATTGAACGCTTTATTAAAAATTATAAAGCTAAAAAAAGATAATGTTCTTTTTATCGGTGATAATTATAATGACATTCCATTCATTGGAAATTCAAAAATAGTTGTCACTGCTGATAAGCGAAGACTTAAGGGAGACTTTTTTATAAGACTAAGCAGAAAAGACTTGCCTGGCAAAGTGCTGATGGAAAGAATGATAACAATTAAAAGGGCGAAGTGTTAAGTAAATATGGTTTAGAGGTTGAAAAACTAGATAAATAATGGAAAAAGAAGTTGAAAATTGGGTGGCCTTTGTTTCTACATATCCGCCAAGGGAATGTGGCATAGCAACTTTTACTGAAGATTTAACTAGTGCTATACAAAAAAGAACAGATAAAAGTCTTAAAAATGTCTTAATAGCACTTAACAACAATGGTGTAAATATCTACAATTATGGTAAGATAGTAAAATATCAGATAAATGACACTGATGTTTGTGATTATGTCAATGCGGCTAATTTCATAAACAATAATGAAAAAATAAAACTGGTTTGTATTCAGCATGAGTTTGGAATTTTTGGCGGCACCTATGGGGATTATTTGCTTGCTTTTATTGAATTAATCAATAAGCCAATCATCCTGAACTTTCATAGTGTAATGCCTAATCCAAACAAAAACCTGAAAAAAATAGTTGGAGCTATAGCGGACAGAGTGGAAGAAATAGTTGTGATGAATAAAAAAGCTGTGTCAATCTTGAGAAATAATTATGGCATAAGAAAATCGATAACTGTCATTCCACATGGAATTCCGACTGTAAATATGGAATCACAAAAAAAGGAAAAAGAAAATCTTAATCTTCAGGGAAAGTTTGTATTATCCTCATTTGGAATGATGAGCAGGGGAAAAGGCTATGAATATGTTATAGATGCTGTCGCCAAACTTGTAAAAAAACATCCAAATTTGTTATATCTAATAATCGGTGAAACGCACCCAATTGTAAGAAAGAGGGAGGGTGAAGCGTATAGAAATTTTTTGGAAGATAAGATAGATAAATTAAAATTGAAGAACCATGTAAAGTTTTATAACAAATATTTATCTGCTGCTGAGCTTATTAATTTTTTGAAAGCTTCTGACTTATATATATCTTCATCTCAGGACCCGAATCAAATAACATCTGGAACTCTTGCATACGCTGTTGGTGCTGGAAGAGTGGTTGTTTCAACACCATTTTTACATGCATTGGATTTATTAACTCCGAAAATTGGAGTCTTGACTAAATTTAAAGACTCCACTTCTTTTAAAGAAAAAATATCTTATCTAATCTCTAATCAGGATGTAATAAAAGAAATGGAAAAAAATGCTTATTATGCCACAAGAAAGATGACCTGGCCAAACGTTGCAAGTTCTTACATTCAATTGTTTAAAAAATATATTCCAGATTTAATCTCTGAAGATAAATTGCTTCCAGAAATAAATGTCAGTCACTTACAAAATCTAACTGATGATTTTGGAGTTATACAGTTCGCAAAACAAAGCAATCCAGATGTCAGTTCAGGATACACATTAGATGATAATGCAAGAGCATTGGTGGCAAGCACTATGCTCTATAAAATCAAGAGAGAGTTTAAACAGTTGTCATTAATCAGGACATATCTTAATTTTATCAGGTATGTTCTTTCAGATGAAGGGACTTTTTATAATTATGTCGACCGTGATAGGAAAGCAGACATAAATTCATGGTCTGAAGATGCTCATGGTCGAGCCATTTGGGCCTTGGGTTATTTAACTGGTTCTGATTTTATACCATCTGATTTAAGAAACGAGGCTGAAAAACTTTTAATTAGTGGACTAAGTAGGATTGAAAATACGATGCATCTAAGATCTGCTGCGTTTACGATTTCTGGGTTATATTTTTATAACCAAAAGGTGAATGATGGTGACATAAAAAAGAAAATAGTGGCTTTGGGGGAAAAAATAGTCGATTCTTATAAAAATAATTCTCAAGGAAATTGGAGATGGTTTGAAAAGGAGCTGACATATGCAAATAGCAAGATTCCAGAGGCTTTGCTTTATGCCTACAAGACAACAAAAGATAATAAATTTCTATATACTGCGTTGGATACTCTTGATTTTCTGACTAAAAATACTCTTTTTAATGAAAAAATGATTCCAATAGGGGAGAGAGGATGGTATAAAAAAGGTGGTGAGCGAGCGATGTTTGATCAACAGCCAGTAGATGTTGCATATACAGTTCAGACTCTTATTCTTGCGTATAAGATAACCAATCAGGAAAAATTCAAAAATATGACATTGAATGCATTTCAGTGGTTCCTTGGAAAGAATACTTTGGGGCAGGTGGTATACAATGAAGTGACTGGCGGCTGCCATGATGGTATCGGTCGTGATGCAATAAACTTGAATCAAGGAGCAGAATCAACTATAGCTTATCTATTAGCAAGGTTGTCAATGACAGATATAGTTTAGTCTTTAGCTTCTTTTTTCATAAATATAAAAAACAAAACTAATTTAAATACACTCTTTCTATTAATATAATGGTTGGAAAAAGGGATATTGAAAAAGAGGCTTATGAAAAGGCAATACATGTTTTAGAAAAGTGCTCGGCAAAAAAAGGTTTTAGGGCGGCGTATCCCGGCTATAATGGTGTTTGGGCAAGAGATAGCGCGATAACTTCTTTGGGGGCGTCCTTGCTTGGAAAAAAATTCAAAGCCGAATTTAAAAATTCATTGATTACATTAGCCAAAGCGCAATCCAAAAACGGGCAAATACCCAATGCGGTTCTTTTAAACGCTCACAAAATAGATTATCAGTCAATTGATTCAACGCTTTGGTTTTTGATAGCGCATCATTATTACAAAAAAAGGTATGGTTCTTTTCTTTTCAGAAAATGTAAAAAAAATATCAAAAAAGCACTGAATTGGCTGTCTTATTTTGACATGGGGGA
Source organism: Nanobdellota archaeon (assembly GCA_038044345.1). Classification (GTDB taxonomy): domain Archaea; phylum Nanobdellota; class Nanobdellia; order Pacearchaeales; family GW2011-AR1; genus VGKP01. Next base: position 16,309 of record JBBTAG010000016.1, on the reverse strand, counting down.
AGATGGAATGCTGGAACAGTTGCCAACTACTGACTGGCAAGATGCTTTTCCACACAGATATGGCCACACGATAAACACGCAAGCATTATATTTTAAAGTGCTAAGCATTTATCATGATGGGAAAAAGGCGCAGAAGCTTGCCGATGTTGTGAATAATAATTCTGGACTAAGGCTCTGGAATGGAGAGTTCTATTATTCATATAGATGGAAAAATCATAGAAGATATAAAGAGATTGGAGATTGGTTTGATTCGCTTGGAAATTTACTTGCGATTATTTTTGAACTTGCAGACGAAAATAAGGCAAAAAAGATACTGGAATATATAAAGAAAAACAAAATAAATATGCCATATCCTGTAAAAGCAATCTATCCTGCCATTGAAAAAAGTTCAAAGTACTGGCAGGATTATTATCTGGATTGTGAGGCGGGAAGACCTAATCATTATCTAAATGCTGGAATATGGACGTATATAGGTGGTTTTTATGTGCTTGCTTTGATTAAAATGAAAAAATTCAAAGAGGCACAAAATGAATTGAAAAAAATAGCTGAAGTAAGTTTGAAATATAATTTTACAGAATGGTTAAATGGTTTGACTGGAAAAATGGGGGGTTCTGAATCTGGTAGTCAAGAGGGTAATCAGGCATGGAATGCTGGGATGTACATTCTTGCGTATGAATCTTTAAAAAGAAAAAAAGTTCTGCTTTAGTCTCTTAATCAACATCTTCGAACTTGCTCATCTCTGGCAATTTAGAATTGATGACATGTTTTTCAATAAGTTCAAGCATTTTCTTTGCAACTGTCTTATAATGAAAATTTTTTAACGCATGCTCTGCGGCATCCTTTCCCATTTTTTCTCTCAAAACGGGATTTTCCATTAATTGTAAGGTGTATTCTGCTAATTGGTTTATGTTTGCTCTATAGGCAAAAGTTTTTGGAACTGGGAATTCAATTTGGTGTTTTGTCTTAAATCCCATGTGAGGGTAAACCCATTCCTTATCCAATTTTATTTCGTATTCCACATTCACTAAAAAGCCTGTTTTTTCATGAATTATTGTATCTTTAGGCCCACCAACATTTATGGATATAACTGGTTTTCCGCAGGCCATTGCTTCAAGTTGTATCATCCCAAACCCTTCTAGCCTTGAAGGGGCAGCGTAAATATCACATGCATTCAAAAGCAGGGCCATAAATTCCGGCGAAAATTTTTCGCTTAAGTAAATAAAATTGTCCCTATTTAAACCAAGTTGTTCAATTAGTTTTTCTTCTTCTATACAATGGTTATTAGATGAGGGGCTTTCCCAAAATTTTAAGACGTATTTCCATTTTGGAAACTTCCCGCTTATTTTCGCAAGTGCTTGAAACATTTCTTGCGCTCCCTTGCTTGTTACATCTCCCCCCGCCGTAAACAGCATTATTTCATCATCTTTAACGCCAAGCAGCTCTCTCACCTTTTTTATGCCCGGGTCGTTTTTTGGTCTAGGATAAAATATGTTTGGGTCAAATCCAATAGGGCAAACCTGTATATTATCTTCCTTTATGCCGTCTCTGATATAAGTTGATTTCACCCAATTTGAAGTTGCAACCAACAATGGAAGATTATTAAGAGTGTCATGATAATTAGCAACCCAACCATCAGCATTAAACCAAGGAATTGGCTGTAAATTGTTTTTCAAAGGGTCAATAATTAATTCAGGAGTATTGCCCCAAAAACCTACTCCTATAACGACATCCGGCTTAAAATGCTTATATGCCCACTCTTTTTGTATCATATCATTTGACCTATCACAAGCCATAACTTCAATTCCATTCTCTTCAAGTCCTTTATGCAAATATTGGCCTTGCAAGCTTTGCCCGTCGAGTTCGAGAGGGGGATATAACAGTAATATTTTCATTTTAAAATAAAGAACGCCTCTTTTGCTCCGGAACTCATAAATTCGAATGACTCTTCAGTGAATCCATAAGTTTTGTTTATTAAAGATAATTTTTTCATATGCGTTTTTTTGTCTAAATTTACAGTTATGTCCGAATTATTATTTGCAACTGGTATTTTTAAATTTTTGTCATGATTCGATATAACATTTCCAGGCACATATGAAAATACAAGCGCCTTTTTACAGGCTATTTTTCTTTCATCTATTAATTTTTTTACAGCTTTATGCACTTCTATGTGCCTTATATGTCCGTATTCTCCATTTATGCCATGCGTATAAACATTATTAAAATCTAATTTAGGAAGATTATCCTCTATTTTTTTGGCAACAAATTCTATTTCTAGAGGCATGAGTTTTTCATCTTCAAGGTCAGTTATAATGCCTTTTGCATTAAGAAGACGACAGACTTTAATAAATTTGGGCATTCTGTCATTATCTGTTCCTCTGCATAAAGAAAATATTGTCCAATCACTTTCTCTGTCTTTTAATATTTTTCCACCCATCCAAATTGTTTCATCATCCGGATGAGCAACTATCACTAAATTATTCATCCAACTCAGAGACGATGTATTTTTATAAATCTTTCACTTTTGGCTGCTTTATCCAGAACTAATGTAAAGTCTTTATGTTTTTGCAAAAAACTTGCAGGATATTGCTTTAATATTTTTCCCGAGAAAGAATTTAAAATAGGTTTGCTTTTGTCCTTGCCAAATGCGGCCAAAACTATCTTTTTAGAGTCCAATATCTCTTTTATGCCGATAGTTATCGCCAATTTTGGAGAATTATTTAAATTTCTAAATTTTCTTTTCCTAGTAATATCGAGCAATTTTATTATTCTGACTTTGCTGTCTTTATATGAGCCTGGCTCATTAAAAGCAATATGCGAATCCTCTCCCACACCAAGAAATATAAAATCAAGATTGTCTATTTTATCTCTATTATGCTCTTTATAAAAATTATAGCTCTCTTTAATCGTATGAACTTGATTTTTGTTTAAATTGAGAGGTTTTATCAAATAATTCTTTAGATAATTTATAGTAAAATATTTATCTTTCGTATTGAGATATTCATCAATCTGATATATTTTTATTTTAGATAAATCAACTTTCCTTTTTTTTGTTAAATAAATTATTCTTTTATAAATTTCCTTATATGTTTTACCTGTGGCAAAACCTATCTTAAGTTTAGGATTTAGTTTAACCTCATTCAAAAATAAATCAGCAATAAAATTTGAAGCCTCTTTTTTATTATTAAAAACTTTTATCTCCATCTTTTATGTATTCTAAGCTTTCTAGTATTTTTTTCATACTAATCTTTTTTATCGTGGTTACTGAATCGGCACCACCAGAAAAAATTAGCACGTGTTTTTTGTCCAATGATTCTATGGCTCCTGTCGGAAAAACAACACCATCCATAAAACCCTTTTTCTCATACTCTTCAGTCGGTTTAATCAATGGCGTCCAAGGTGAGGTTCTGGCAATAACTTTTTCAGGATTTTTTAAATCTAAAAGAGCCGCACCAACACTATATGACTTATTTTTCCCTAATTCCTTGACACCGTGATAGAATAATAGCCACCCTTTTTTTGTTTTTATTGGTGGTGCTCCAGAGCCTATCCAGGCATCTCCCCATGAACCTGGTCGAGATGACATAATGCTTTTTTCTTTTCCCCAATAAATCAAATCTGGCGAATGTGAAATCCAGATTGATTTTTTGCTAAACTCTATTGTTCCTTCAGGTCTATGCAGTGCAACATATTCGCCGCTTATTTTTTCCGGGAACAAAACTACGTCTTTGTTCTGTTGCCTGAAAATGATTCCTTTTCTTTGCCAATTTTTCAAATCTTTTGAAATTGCCAGAGAAGTGCAAACTCCTTCTTTCAAATTAACAATCGTATAGCTCATGAGATACTCATTGCCTATTTTCACTATTCTGGGATCTTCGACACCAAATTCTCCATCTCCTGGGACGCCCGTAAATGCTGGGATATCCTCTATTTTTTCAACAAAAAATCCGTCTTTACTCAAAATAACTCTCCTCAAATGAGATATTGTAGTGAGTCTGCAGACACCGCCTTCTAGATAAATGACTCTTCTTCCTCTATCAATAATTTTTCCGACAGCTATTTTGCCATATTTTATATGATAATCTTTAGGCGAGATAACCATTGGATAAATGTTGTTGTCCTCTCCCTTTGGAATAACACTTTCGGCCACTCTGACAAAAAGCATTATCTTTTTATTTGGCAGTCTAATGGCTGCAGGATTGAATACGCCCTCAACTTTCCAATCAGGAAAAGTTGGTTTTACATCTCTTGGGGTCAGCAGCAGTTTAGTTTTTATTTTCATCTCAATTTATTTATTATATATATTACACTTTATACTGATAAAGCATAGTCAAATAGGGTTTTAAACTTTATTCATTTAGCTGTTTTTTGAATTTTGTCTGGATTTTTGTGATAGAAACGCCCGAACCGCACCTATGTTATTTATCGCCTTTTCCTCCTTTTTCAGGAACATGATTATTTAAAGATGCTGAAGTTTATTTAGTTTTCTATTCTCGAAATTAAATAAATACTTAAATTGTAACTTTCTTATTTTATTATGAAAAACCAGCAAATTTTCAACAAAGAAGAAGCTGAAGCAATTTACAAGATTGTAAAAGAATATGAGAAAGATGCTCCAGAGAGCGACAAAGAATATTATGATGATTACTATGACGAGTATGAAACACCAATAAAGAAAAAGATAATCAAGTCTATTCTGAACAAAATAAGCAATCTTCTTCCAGAAAATCAGAAAGTAGAAATTGATAAAGATTTCCTAAGGAAAAAATATCATACATTCAATAATGAAGTAGACGAAAAAGTTTATTTTGTTATAGAAAAAGCATTTTCCCAATTAAAAGCTATTGAAATAACTTACTTCAATATGGAAAATGCAGAATTTAGCAAAAGAAAGCTGGATGTGTTTTATAAATCAAGAAGATATACAATTGGCTATTGTCATTTAAGAAAAGATATTAGAAAATTCAGAACAAGCAGAATTGCTTCTGCTAAACTAACAAATGAAACTTATAAAATTCCAAAGGACTTTGACAAGAATCAATATTGATAATGGAGCAGATCATAAAACCGAAGCCAGTAGCCAAAATCGAGCATTTGATTAATTGGTATCATGGAAATTTTTGTGTAAAACACGAGGAATCTACAAGAGAGCATTATGAAGAATTAAAAAGAATTGCATTATCCTGGAATATTCTTGAGATGACACATAAAGAATTTTGTGCGAGAATAAGAAAAGAATTAAAATGCAATCATAACAAAAGAAAATTTGATGACTGCCCAATCTGTAAAAAATTTGGAGTTCCACAGTGGCGATGCTGATAAAATAAATGGTAAAAGAAAAACTTAACTTAAGCGTTGAAAAAATCCAAGAGATTCAGAATGAATTAGTAGAATTAGGAGTTTTAGAAGAGTTTAAAGATTATAAAATAACTGAAGAATATCTTAATGACTTTTTAGAGAAATACTCCGACTTGTCAGGGCAATATGGTTATAAGCAAGGAGCAGCTTTACTTCCATTGTTCAAAAGAATTAAAGATAGGCATCATAATACATCAGAAGAGGAATCTGTTAACAAAGCCAATAAGTTAATCCCTGTTGTTAAATGCTATGCTTCGCTATGAAGGCGTATTCAAACTAATCAAAAAAGTATCAAAAATGAGTGATGATGAAGTAAAGAAAGGTTTAGGAGATAACAAAAATGTCGAATGAACAAGAACTAGAAAAAAAGTATCGCGAGTTAGATAGTATAAAATGGGAATTGCATGACTTACTCAAGAAATTGGTTATTAAAACTAACATTGGCGAGATATACGATGATTATACCGATACGGTAGAACTGAGTATCGGAGATATAACAATATACTCCTGTGCTTACTATCATCAAATTGATATAAATCAAGGTGGCAATGAAATTAACTTAGATCATGATTTAGAAACAACTAAAATTATTTATCAAGAGGTTAAAAAAAGATACGAACAACTGCAAAAAACAAAAGAATTTGGAAGATCTAAAATTAAAACTGAAGATATATTCAATAAGTCTTTTAGTTTAGAAAATCTAGAGGATAAATGAAACTCACAAAAACAGTAAAATATCATTACAAATTAACTGAAGAAACACTTGAAAAAGATATTGATAAGTTCATATCTCATGCCAGAAAAGGAGAATTTTCCTGGGACTATAAATATGAAGGAATTGGCTTAAAGGTGATTAAACAATATTTCAGAATTTTAAAAGAGAAATTTAAAAATCAAGAGTATGAAGAATGCAAGATTTGCTATGAGAAAATGATATTATTTTGTATTGATGCTTCCTGTGGAAACGATAAAGCTGATTTTGGTTACGAAGATTTGCTTGCTAAGATTACTAAAGAATTTGATAATTACATCGAGAATTATTTCATCTGCCTTGTAAAAACTTGTAATATTGAGGAATTGGCTGAGAGGGTTTCAAGATACGCATCTCATTTAGAAATGTATGGCTTTGATTCTGATAAAGAAATTTTGTTAACACAATTAACTAAAGAACAATTTAATGATATGGAATCCAATATCCTTGCTAAAACAGATGGAATGACAAAAAAGGATCAAGATAAACAGGATATTATCTACTTTTTAATGCACATAGCAGAAATCCAAGAAGACAAGGAAAAATATTTAAGGTTATGCGAAAGGTTTAAAGGCGTTTTAACTGATAAAGAATTTCAATACCTTAAAAATGAGTATGAAGAAAACAAGCTTCTTGCTGATAAGATAGAAGAAAAGTTGGGAGAATTAAAATCAAGAGTAAATAAAAATGTATGAATCAACTGTTCAAGATCCGCAAAGAATTGGAATTGATACAAGTATTCTTGTAAACTTAACTATAAAGGAGATAAATATGTTTAATTTTAGAGAGCAGGAATTTTCACCAAGTGACTCTCTTTATTATGCGATGAAAACAAAATATGAGTTTAAGGGAGTTATACTAAATAAATTTGGATTTGATAAGAAAGAGAAGAATAAATTATGGAGAAGAGCAAAAAGTGCTCTTAAGCTAAACCCTATAAGAATCGGCAAGAAAGATCTTTCAAAGTATTTTAATAAAGTAAGAAAAGCGAATGCCCTTCTTGTTAAACAAACCAATCCACAATTTCAGATACATATGAAAATAGGGGATGAAGATATCGAAATTATAGCTAATTTTTTAAAATGGAAGATTGGCAAGGTTTATACATCTGATAGAGCTTTTTATGAAACTTGCAGAATTCTTGGTTTACAAGCCAATTTAATAAGTATGCATGAATATTCTAAAATGAAAAAGAGGTTATAAAATGTCGAATGATAATGGTATAGTTGACGAATATGAGAAAATTGAGAATTTAAAGAAAGAGATAGAAGCAAAAGAAGAAGCAATAAAGAATAAAATAATCGAATTGGCAAAACAGAAAAATACAGAGGTTTTGTTTGGTGCCTATAAGAAATGCTCAATAAAGGAATATGAAAAAATCATTTATCCAGAAGATAAATCTTTATTGATCGATAAAATTAAATCAAAAGGAATTTATAATCAATACTCTACAATTAGCCATCCAAAATTAAGTTCGGCAATTGTAAAAGGAAGTATTGATTTGGAAATAACAAATCTTGTAAAGAAAGAGAAAGCCTAAAGGCTTTCATTGAAAGATATTTAAAATACTAAATTATAATTTAGTAATTGTAAGATTTTATAAATCTCAATATTCTCTTTAAATAATGCTTGATCCAAATAAAATAAAGAGGAAAATTCCAGTCAATCATTTTATAATCATCATAAGAAAATATCCTTCGAAGAATATAGAAGACAGTGATCATGCTTTCAAAAGATTAAGCCAAAAACAGAGAGAGTTATTCACAATTGGAGAAGTTCGTAAGATTTTACTCGAAAATCATCCATTTCTTGTTGGAATTCAAGAAAATGGCAATCATGCTGTTTTTTATAAACATCAAGGCAAAAACTTAAGACTAATAATCAAACTGGAAAGCCAAAAGGTTAAAATAGTCACATTCTATAATATACTAGAATGGCAGATACCAAAGATATAATGAATAAAGAAAGAAAATTAGAAGCAGAAGGAGAAATGGATTATGACTATGTAAATGATATTCTCTTATTTAAAGTAAAAGATAGAGAGTACGATTTCTCTATAGAATTTCAAAACATGGTAGTAGATGTTGATAGCAAGCAATTTATTGTTGGAATTCAGATTTTCGACGCTTCTCAATTCTTAAAAATAGGCAAGGAGCATTTAAAGAAGATAACAAAATGGCAATTCAAAGCAAAGTTACAAGATAATGAGTTTAGGATCGACTTATATTACCAAATTGTTGTAAGAAACCAAGTTGTGAACAACAATATTTATCCAATTATAGTTCAGCAAGATATGGGATTGCCTAGTCCGCAAATGGTTTCTACTGTTTGAAAATTAAAGCATCCGGCAACCTTGCGATCACCGGGGATCATATTCACAATCCAAAGATTGCTTACAATAGTGAAAGCTACTGATTTATAAGTTTTTCGTGAGTTCATTTTTTCAGCTCTTTTTAGGTAAATCAGAGAAGAGGTCGGATGTTAAAAATGCTTTGTTGACAGAAATATCAATGGCTCTGTATTGCTCGAAGACCATACAGAGCATATATCAATAATATGATAGTGACTCTGTCCGGAATAAGAAAAATATAACAATTATGATAGAAAGTTTTTAGCGTTGCCAGTATTTAGTTGTCATTGCACTTAACTTTATATCGAAAAAATCTATTCAGGACAAAGCCATGATAGTTAAAAGTTTATAAAACTTTCTTTTGTCATTTCTGCTAGTTTGAACATTTTTAATGTATTCTAGATATTATCGCTCCTACGACTGCACCTATAATTGCGCCCCCTATGGCTCCCTCTAGACCATTAGAGAACAATCCAATTAATCCTCCTGCAAGTGCTCCAAGTCTAATTAAATCTAACATTTTTCCTCCAGTTTCTTAAGACGTAGCTCTAGGCTAATAATGTATAATAAAACAATGGTTACACCCACAGAAATTTTTGTATAGAGATTATTATTGAAGACCTTATCAATGATTGTGGCAACGACTAATATTGGAGCAATTACAATTCCTATCTTTTTTATTACATCAACAAAACCGTTTCCATTGCTCTCTTTTTTCTTTTTCGCCATATTAGTTTTTTGTCCCTATAATTATTAAGATTATACCGATTATACTTACAACTAATTTAGAGAAAAAACCTATCGGTAAAAACCATGGAAATATTAAGCAAATTACCCCCAGCAATACCGACATTGCACCACCACTTATGGTATTTGTGTTACTTACATTTGGCATACTTATTGAACAATAACGGCATATAAAAATTTTTAGTTAGTCTATTTTTTCAATAATTTACGGCCAATTCATAAGCTTCGATTAACTCTACAAGTTTCTCAAATGTCTTGATATTTTGATTCTGATCGAAAATAATCTGCTTCACTTTAATATACTTCCAAGGCTTATCGGTTAGTTTAGAAGCATCTTCAGACCACTCTTTAGCTCTTTTATCTTTCAATTCTACATCTATTGTTTCTGCCCCTTTTGTTTCAACCAAGTAAAAACCTTTTTTAGTTTCAATAACAAAATCAGGTAGGTAATAAGAAATACCTTTGCTATGATTCACATATTCTATATAGAAGTTTAAATTTAGGTCATTCTTAATGTATTTAATAACGTCTTTGGAATTATCTAAAAAGATACAAAACCTTCCTTCCAAATCATTATCAATAGGAACGAGATTCAATATACATTTTTCAGAAGAATAAACTTGTTTCCTGGTTAAAAATGGTTCAATCTGGGATGCTTTCTTAAGCTCTTTATTTAACATAACTTCTTGTGGCCTTATTGTTAGATTATTGATTACTCTTGGAAATAAAGTTAAAAGATATGATGAGATATTTTGTTCGGTAAATTGCATCAAAAACAATTTATCATTTAACTCTTGTTCTTTTAACGGTCGATGGAATAACCTATTTACAATATACTCTTTAAGTTTTGGTATAAGTTCATAGTTTCTTGATGGTATTTTACAAGCTCGTAATATAAGATTAGAATAATACCCCACAATGGCTTCAAAATTTTCAGGAATTGGTGCATTCCACTGATCTTTCCAAACTTCCTTATTAGTCAATACTTCTCTCCCTCTCGCAGTTTTTTTATTTGAATATGCTTTTAAGTCCAACTCAAATGGTCCTTTGGGCAAGTTCTCTACTTTTATATCACCGAAAGAACGATTTATCCTTGTGTACTTTGGAGTAATACTTGGTATTTCCATATCCATTTTAATCTTATTCGGATCGATAAATACGGTTGTTATGTTTGGTAAATCTTTCTCTCTAACTCTTTCTATTTTAACCCCTTCTTTTTTTAATTCAGCATCAATAAAATCAACGAAGGCCTTCGAACCAAATATATCAACTGTTTCTTTGAATTCCGAATTTGGTCCAAACATTAACCTTAAACCTCTACCTATTGCTTGTTCAGGCAAAATATTTGCTTTAGAAGTAAATGGTCGTAATCCAACAATAATATTAACATTTTTTACATCCCATCCTTCTCTAAGCATTAAAACAGAAACAACAGCACGATACTTGTCATTCCCATCGTCTAAATTTCTCGAGTCTTCTTTAAGTTTAGTCCAGTCTTTTTCACTTATATCGCCTTTAAGATTTGTATGAATCAATAAAACCTTTCCCTTAAATTCTGCCTTAGTCTCTAAATAATTTCTAATGTCTTCGGCTTCATTTGTTTTAGTGGCCATAAAAAAGATTATTGGATTTTTACCAACTTTTGACATTGCTTCTCTATACTTTTTCCATCTTCTAATCCCTGCCTCAATATAATCTCTGTAAACAATATCTGCTCTTTCAGATGGAGTTTCCTTTGCATTTTCAACTTCACCTATAATAGGATATTTTACTATTCTATTGATTATAGCATCCGCTAGTGGAAAATCAGTAACAATCCACTCAAATAAATTCCCATTTTGTTTTTTAGGAGTCGCAGAAAAATCAAGCTGAAAACCAAAATCTTTATTTTCTCCCTTATAATTCTTAAACAATTTAACTATAAACTCATTCCATTTGGATTCTGGATCCCAAACATGGTGAGCTTCATCATTAATAATAGAAATACCTTCGTTTTTCTTTATATCTTCCAAAATTAATTCATAGGCGGTTTTATCTTTTGGTTTTGTACCTACAATGGCTTCTACAGGGTTTAGTTCTTCTAAATTTTTTGTCCTTTCATAGAGCTTCTGAACGTTTGTTAAATAAATTCTACCTTTAGCTGAACGAATAGTTATTTCATCTTCTAATATAATATCCATATCCCAATAATTTTGGAATTCTGGTGGAATTAGAGGGTCATTTTTAAAGATTTTTCCGCTTTCTAAATCTTGTCTTAATCTATCATTAACTGCAACATTGGGTGCAATTATCAAGAAATTCTTAGAGAATTCTTTTTTGTTTTCCAAAACATTATTAAAAAAACTCCAAACAATAGCTAAAGCCATTACTTTAGTTTTACCGCTTCCTGTAGCCATTTTAAAACAATATTTGGCAAATAAATCTTCATGGGGATTGTAAGCAAGTTTCTTTTTTATGTCGTAATTTACAATTAATTCTCTCATGTTTCTAATCTTTTTTATTTCGAATAGATAAATCAAAGTTTCAATGGCCTCTCTTTGGCAGAAATAATATTGAAACTCTTTTTCATTAACTAAATGCCCTTCAGTAAACCAAAATCTTAAAAGAGTTTTTGTTGTTTCACTGGCACCGATATATTCTTTCTCTCTCCACTTATCAACTTCTTCTCTTATTTTAGGAACTAACCAGGCAGAGGTTTCTATTCTTTTGCTAGGTTTTACAAATGGGTTGCTCATTTTATTGTTATCTCTTTGATTGTACTAGTATCATTTCCAAAAATATCAATAACTTTTATTAGAATTTTATAAGAGCCTTTTTTGTAGATATGATCAGCTGTTTCTGTTTTTAATTTTAATTCTGCCTTTGTTCTATAAGTCTGCCATTCATTATGAAATACATTTTTATAATCCCAATCAACAGCCCAGTAGTCAATATAATCTGTCCATTTCTTTATTTTCTTTTTAACATCTTCTGGTATTAATTCAGCATTTGGTATAATAAAATCAGTTAGCCTTACTTTAACTTTATCTTCCTTCTTTATAACTTCTGTTTGCAAATGTGCTAATTCATAAAAATCTATCTCTCCTGAATCAACCGCCCTCTTGTCCATCACTTCTCTTGGAATTAGATATAATCCTAAATTAATTCCATATATATCTTTAGCTTCTTTTATCATCGTGTCGTTAGTTGCCATCTCATATTCCCAGCCTAAAATATCTAATGAATTAAAACCAGATTTTTTACATTCTCCCAAGACATCTATTATTTCTTGCTTCGTAACTGGTGAATCTACTAAACCTACATGAATCGCTTTACTTCCTTTCTTTCCATGAACATATACAAAATTTTCTAATGGCGTAGCACTATAAAGTTTAACAATAAAATTAACATAATTTCTATAATTCTCTAGGTTTTCTGTTTCCGCCCAATACTTTCTTTCATACTTACCCATATTCAAAACTTCAAATGGTTTACATGTTGGGATATCTAATAGTCTCTTTCTTATTGTATGTATGGAGAATCTGCCTATATCACACATCAGCCATTTTCTACTAAGTTTTTCTGCCACTGCTCCTGTTGTTCCGCTTCCAGCGAAGAAATCAACAATTAAATCTCCTTCATTTGATGACGCCTTAATTACTCTTTCTAAAACATGTTCAGCGTTCTCTGTTGGATAACCTGTGCTAAATGAATAACCAGGTACATCAGTCCAATTTGTATCTACAATTTCTAAGGAGCTAGTTAAATATTCAGGACTATTTGATTTTGGATTAAATCTAATTCTACCTTCTTTTTGGTATTGTTCTAGTCTTTCTTGTATGAATGTCCAATGTCTTCCAACAGGAGGCAATAATTCTTTTCCTAATATTATTCTTGCCAGTGTGGAAAATTTACCATTTTCCTCTTTAATATTCTTTTTGCTAAACTTTTTAGAATCTTCTTCCGATATTGGCGACCATCTTATACCTGGAGAATGCATTTGTATCCACTTTTGTTCAGTCCTTTCTTTTTTATACCCATTAAATTTATAGTTACTAGATTTGGTATAAAAGAATAAAGAATCCGTCGCAGTAGTAAATCTATTTGTTCCCTCAAAAACCTTCTTAGTCCTATTAATAATTATTTCATTCCTAAAATTATCATACCCAAAGATTTCATCTAAAATTATTTTGATATAGTGGGAATAATGATAATCAAATCTTACATAAATTGAACCATCTTCTGCAAGCAAATCTCTCATTAACTTTAATCTTTCATACATGTATTGCAAAAATGAAGATGGCCCTTCTTTCCACATATTTCTATAAGCAACTTCTTCGATAGCAGATGGTTCTTTTGTTACCTCGCTTTGCTCTCCAATTTTAATATTGATATTCATATTTGTACCAGTAAAGAATGGTGGATCAATGTAAATTAGTTTTATTTTGCCAGCAACGGCAGGATCTTTTAAGAGGGAAGACAAAATATATTTATTATCACCCCAAATAAGTTTATTTCTCCATTCTGTTTTATTTTTATTACCATAAGCGAGCAAAGTGTTTCTACCTGTTCTTGAGATATCAATTTCCTCTATTTTTTGAAATGGTAAAATAACTTTGTCAACATCTAAGTTTTTCTTCTTCCAATTTAGTTCTAGGTCTGCCATTTTACATCACACTAATATTAGTTTGCTATATTCATATATAAATCTAACCAACATTGGTGTATGCATAGAAGCCTACCTTTAGATAATCAGGAATTATTCAAGAAAATCTGCGAGCTATCAAACATAAGTAAATTTAGAATAATCGAAGTAACTCAAAATAAAGAGCTGAGCATAACTTTGCTGGCCAAAAAAGTAAATCTTGCTTTCAATAAATGCTCTAATTATTGTACTGACTTAGAGAGCCATGACTTCATAATAAAAGAGAGAAAGGGCAAAAACATCTTCGTAAAAAGTAAAATTGATCTTCATAAGATATCATCTTTCATATAATATTCTCTCTTACTTGTTAAAAAAGAGCGCCCGAACCGGGGATCGGACCCGGGACTCATCCGCGACAGGGACGTGTTTTACCACTAAACTATTCGAGCTTACAACTAAACGACCTTAGTGGTTTTTAAATCTTTATTTTTTGAAAAGCAGTGTGCTGCGTATAGAAATATTATTAAATGGCATACTCCTCATTTTTTTATTGTTTTTAATTAAAGAAACTTAGATAAGCATGAAAAATAAAGAAAAATTAGACAAGAACACAAATTCAAAAGAAGATATCATTAAAGAAATTGGAGAAATAAAACTCAAGACTGCGGAGAAGTTCACTAAACTTTTAATTTCGAATTTGAAGAACTATCTAAATAAAAAGAGCAAACCTTCTTTTATTGAATTGATAGAATTTGAGAGAATAAAAAACTTATTTGAAAAAGAAAATAGAAGAAATATGATAAAAAACTATGTAAAAACTCCTGAAAAAGAGCAGAAGTACGTTTTCAAGATAACCTTGGCAAAAGGTATTTGGAGAATAATAGAAATAAAAGGCAGTATGCTGCTGTCTAGATTTAGCAATATAATTCAAGATAGCTTTGGCCATGAGCCTGGGCATTTACATGAATTTGAATTAAATAAATATAAATTTGGTCCAGAGTGCGATGAATGGGAAGAAACGTTTGATAATCTTGATAATATCAGACTGGATTCAGCTTTAAACGCTATTGGTTTTAAAGTTGGAGTCAGGGGCAAATTTAAATATGACTTTGGAGAAGACATGAAACACATTCTTGAGCTGATTGAAATAAAAGAATTAGAAGAGGGTGTTAAATATCTAAAAATAGAAGGAAATAAGGAAATTTATAAATGTGAGAATTGTAGCACTCAAGATGCAGTATTTTATTGCCATGGATGTGAAAATAGACTTTGCGAAGATTGTAGCAAAAATACATTAAAAGATTCCAACTCTTGCACTGAAGGGCATTATCCTCTGCTTAGCGTTTTCCAAGGCAGTAAAAGCTATTGGACATAGACTAAAAATGAAAAAAATGCTCTGGGTTGATTTTGATGATCTGGTTGAAGCATTTGATTTTTGCAGTGGGAACTTTCATTTTTTCATCGATTTAGAAAAAAATAAGATTATTTCAATAGATGAAACAGAAGAAGATGCAGAGAAAATGCTTGAAAAAATTAAAAAAGAGGGGCACCTAGAAATTCCAAAAAAAGAGTCAAGTGAAGAATCTAATATCATGGAAAGTTTTGTTTATGAAATTCAAGAAAAGAACTTTGAATTGGCAGATAAATTTCACGAGGCATTGACAAAAGCACATCCTTTTAGCAATTTTAAGGAATTATTAAGAAGTCAGGGTGAAAAGTTAGAAATGAAATGGTATAAATTCAGGGAAAAAGAGTTTAGGAATAAGGTGATAAACTGGTTGTGTCAAAATGAATTAGAATTAAACCAGAGCATAATACCAAAAGTTGAAATTAAAGAACTTAACAAGGGAGAAGCAGAGGGTGTAATAGATGAATTAAAGGATTTTTGGCCTATTGTTTGCATAGATTGTGATAATAAAAAGGGTCTAACACAAAGATTCTTCCTATTAAATGTGCCTATAGAAAATGCTTTGATTGAAGAGAAAGTTCATAATGTAATGAAGGAAAAATATGGCTTAGAACATTTTGGGTATTATATGAATGAAAAAACAGTAATTGTTGCATCAAAATGCCCAATATGCGATAGTGAGAACATATTTTGGGATTATTAAAACAAAAAGCAAAGAAGCGGAAAAATACTAGAAAATGAAAGTTATAAAAAGAGTAAAATGCAGAAGTAAATTGGGGGACTGGACTGTCCAAGGAGTTAAATTTGGAAATAAATAAAGAAAACTTTAAGCAAATATTGTTTGATTATTTTTCTAACAATTACGAAAAAAGAGTTGGGAGAATATTGCATAAATTGAAGAAAGAATTTCCTTATGATAATGATAGATTAAGCGAAGAATTTTCAATGAAGAATCTTATTGATTGGATAATGATTGAAAAGCCGTTGCCTGATTCTGGAAAAACGGTTGTTGAGGAATTTATTGAAAAAAACCAAGATATCCCGGAAGATATAAAAAATTGTATGACCAAAATG
>JBBTAG010000015.1:0-9024 GCA_038044345.1 Nanobdellota archaeon | reverse complement strand
ATTTCTTTAGATTTGGAGATTGATTATTCTGAAAAAAGTGAAGCAGAAATGATAAAACAAATCACAGATGCCTGGAATGAACAAAAGCCAAAATTCAAAAAGATTCTTGCCAATATGAAAAAGCCCAATAACATCGCAGCCAAGAAAGAAAAAACATATTTTGGCTGATTTAATTTTTTCTTAATTAAATACAAATAATTAACTGTTTTAGAGAAGAGTTAAATGGAATTATTTAAATAGTATTGTTTATTAAAAAGAATATGAAGAAAGACGAAAAATGCGATTGGGATTGTAAATGTAATCACAAATGGCATCACAGCCACAGGGCAGGAGGAGTGGTTTATTGCTTGGGATTCATTGGAGCCGCAATATATTATATTTCCAACGCTACAAGCTTTTGGATGGGCGTTCTTGGAGTTTTGAAGGCTTTAGTTTGGCCAGCCTTCTTGGTTTATCATGGACTGAAGTTTCTTGGAGTCTAAAAGAAGTATCAAAGAGCCAGTTATTCAAGCCAAATAACAATTATTTTTTTCTTTTCTAACTCAACGCTTTAAACATTTCATCTAAATCAATCTCAACAAGCGAAACGGGCATTTTTATATTCCAATTACGCAATGTATTTGGATGTACCTCCCCAATGTATCCAATGTTAAATTTTTTAACAATTACTTGTCCAGTTCTGCCGTCTATAAGCCAATCATGCTTTCCTTCTTTGATTTCATATTTTATATCCAACATTTTCATTAAATAATCAATGCACTGTTTAATTTCAGTGAAATTTCCAGGAGTATATGCAATAATCAAATGCTCTTTTTCATCAATTCCAGTTTCACTTCTCTCATTCTTATCAAACACTGTGCCTAATTCAAATATCTTCTGAGGATATTCATTATCCTTATTTTCAGAAAGTATGCGCAAAGCAGGAATCATTAAGTTCGGCCTCAAAATTTTATATTCAGTTTTTGAATTCTCAACTTCAATTTTATTATTAGACAATTTAGCCAACTTTGCTTCTTCATCTTTAATCAGATGATAGGTAGATATTTCTAACAATCCCAAACCTGTTAGAATTTCGGCAATTTTTTTTCCAATTACTGTTTCTCTAGACTCTCCGCCAATTGTTGCAACATTAGGTATTTCCGGAATAATTTTGTCATATCCATATGCTATTGCTATGTCTTCTATAACATCTACTTCATGCAGCACATCAGTTCTCCAGGCAGGAATAAACGCCGTTCCATTCTTGTAATCATAACCCATTTTGGGCAATAACTTTTCAATATCTTTTTCTTTCAGGTTTAAACCAAGCAATTTATTAACGTTATCAATATTTATTTTTATTTTTTCAGGTTCCAAATTAGGCGTCAGTTCTTTCTTACCATAGTCAAGCTCCATAGCATATATTTTTCCGCCCATATCAGCCAAAATAGTAACAATAATATTAATTATCTTTTTTAAAACGGAAAAATCAAAACCGGAACATTCAATGAAAACATCTCTAGTACTTTCACTTATTTTTCTAGTTTCATTACTATTGATGACTGGTGGCATTGACAATATTTTTCCTTTTGCATCAACAAAGACAGGATATTTATCTAAACCTGTCAAAAGCGGGGCATATTCCCTCCCAGTTGGATGTCTTTGCAATATCTGAATACCATTTAGCTCTTCAGACATCTCAAGAGGAATAAATTTAATATTTTCTGGTTTAAGGGCTTCAAATTTAATGGGCAGAGTTATTTTTTCAAGTGGATATATTCCGATAGCTGCTTTTTTTCTATTTCTTCCGATCGTTATATGTAATTTTTCCTGCACATCAATTATTTCTTTTATTTTTTCATCATCAAATTTAATGCCCTTCACTATTGCACATGCAGTATACGGCCTTACGTTTTTCACTGAAGAATCAATCTTAATTTTGAAATCTTTTTCTGGTTTGTGAACAATATATTTTTTCAATCCAGATTCTTTGCCAATAAACGCTTTATATGCGCGTAAAAATCCTTGCATAGATAATAAATCTGGCCTATTTGGAGTCACTTCAATTGCTAAATTTGCTTCATTTAGTTCAGCAGGAGCACCCATCATTGTAGATTTTTCAATCATTTTATTATCCACTTTAATGTATTTTTCAATTTCTTTTTTATTAAAGTTTAAGGTTGCCATTTTTACTTGTTATCTACTCCTCCAATGAGTTTATTTGCATGTTTCACTTTTTTCATTGTTTCAGAAGGCATCCTTTCTTCATATTCTTTTAATGTATTTTTCAATGCAATTTCAGCATCAACATCAGTTTGATTTGCAATCTTAAGTAAAAGAAACAGAGTATCACCAATATAATCAGAAACCTCCCCTTTTTTTTCATTAACTATCTTTTTTTGAGAATTATCATCTACCCATTTAACAAGATTCCACATTTCTCCACCCTCTTCCGTAATATTCAATAACAAGTCTTTCATGTTCCAATTTTCATCCCATCCCCTAGCTTTGTCAAACATTCTTATTTTATTTTGTGCATCTTTTATATCCATTTTATTTCACCCACTTGCCTCTTTCGACCATCGTTCCTATTATGCCAAAACCAGTGATATCTTTCCAACTATCTTCCTTAGTTTCTGTATCTTCAATATCATTTTCAATCATATTTCTAAGCCTCTCAACTTTTTCTTCGATTCTTGTTAGAATACCCAGTTTGCCCATTTTGATTATGTTATTGTCTCCATAGGTTTTATTTTTTTTCTTTAGTGTTAATTCAATTTCTTTAGTTATTTTGCTCATTTCATCATCATTCATCATTTGGTCCAAAACTCCTTTTCTCTTAATTGCTTAATATCATTGGAGTACATTTCTCTAAGGTCCTTAATTTTATAGTAATCCATTATTATTCTATCAAATCCTTGTCCCCAAGCCAAAACGGGAATTGCCCTTCCAAACAAGGAAGCAGTAACTTCTGGTCTGAAAATTCCTGCTCCTCCAAGTTCAACCCATTCCTTTTTTTCAGGATGCCAAACTTGAACTTCTACGCTTGGTTCAGTATAAGCAAAAAAGCTTGGAACAAATTTTATTTTTTCAAAGCCCATTTTCTTATAAAATTCTTGTAAATATCCAAGAAGATATTTAAAATTAGCATTTTCATCGATAACTATTCCCTCAGTCTGATAGAATTCAAATGCATGTTTCCAATCAAGAGTTTCATTTCTAAACACCTTCCCAATAGCAAAATATTTTGCAGGCAAATCATCTTGTTTTAATTGCGCAAGAGTTCTTGCTGAAAGCGAAGTTGTATGAGTTCTAAGCAGAACTTTCTCTGCTTCAGATTCTTTCCATTGATAGTTCCATCCCTTGCTTCCTTCAGTTCCCTGTTCATGCGATTTTTTCACATTCAAAATAATCTTTTTTTCAGGAAGTTTAGCCTTTAAGTCTTTGATAAAAAAAGTATCCTGCATCTCCCTCGCAGGGTGATCTTGGGGTGTGAAAAGAGCGTCAAAAACCCAAAAGGCGCTATCAACTATCGGTCCTGACATTTCTTTAAAACCCAGATCTGTCCATATCCTTCTGGCATAATCGACGGATTGGTTGACAAAGTGCCTTTTTCCTCCAGATATCTTAGATACTGGTGCAAGAATGTCATATTTTCTAAATTTGATATTTTTATTGTGGGAGAGTATAATTTCGTTAGTGACCTCTTCAATCAAATCAGATTTGATTTCTTTTCCAGAAATTTCCTTACCCTGCTCTGTTAAGTCAAAATCAATTATATTTTTTGTTTGAATTTCAACAATGTTTTTCCTTCTCTTTAGATTTTCGAGGGCATATTTTTGCTCTGAGTTCAGTCTATTAAATTCAATTGGTAAAATGCTCAACAATTGCTCCTCGAGACTTTTTTTTATCAATTCATCTTTGCCAGCATTTAACGATATTTTTCCATTTGCTAAATTTATCATCCCTTTTCCTTTTAAAACACCCAAAGAAACCTTGAACTCATTATCACTCAGTTTTGAGAGTTTTTTTGCTTCTTCAAGGAGCAAGTGATTATTTTTTTCGAGCAAAATCAAAAGATTTCTTTCTGGAAGGTTATGTTTTTTATAATAAATTCCATTGGTTCCCAAATCAATAATTTTTTCTTCCCCGATTTTGATTTTAACAAGTTCTTTATTTTCCAAAAAACGCAGTGCTCTCAAAACAGACGTTTCATCTAGTCCGCTTTTTTTTATTATTTCATCTATTCTAAGATTCAAAAATGGCACGATTTTTCTTTCAATAGGCGATAATTTTTCAATTATTTCATTAAGTTTATCCATTTTGTTGTTAAGATATTAGGGGTTAAAAAGATTTGCAAATCAAATCTTTATTCTCTTAACATCAAAAGTTAAGATTAAAAAGATATTGCTTCTTTAGCCTGTTTGCTGCTTGCACCAAGACTAATAAGAAAGGCAAATGCATCTTTTCCATCCTTATAATTAATTAATTTTATGTGCACATTAGATTTTCTGCATATTTTTATATTCTGTCTTATTTTTTCAAGCAATTCTGCTTTTTGTTTTTTGTCTAAATTAGAAATTTTAGAAACATCAATTCCAAAAGCAACACCCTTTTTCGCAGCAATTTTAGCAAGAACATGGTTGAATCCAGAGTCGCTCTGTCTCAAAGAACCTTTTCTAATTCCACCTTCCGCGCCCAACAAAATATCAAATCGGCCATACTCTAGCATTTTTCTATTATAAATATCATTCTGTCCAACTACAATAATGGGCTTTTCACTCCCTTCCTTAATTAATTTCTTGGTTTTTTCAATATTATCCGTATTTATCATATTATCCAGAAATTGTTGTGCCTATAAATTTATTACCATCCACTATTTTTGTTATGTTTACAATATTTTCATTAATAATATATGTTTTTATCCTACGCTTTCTAATTATTTCAGCAGCACTCTGGTCTAACACAAAGTGTTGTCCAGCCTCAAACTTCATTTTTTTGGCCATTTTTTCAAAGTCTTTCCATGTTATTTTTGAGATAAATCTCGCATTTTTGTTCTTTTTAGGATCAGAAGTATAAAGCCCTTTAACATTTGTCATATTGATGAAGCCACAGCTCAAAAAATGGGCAAGTTTTGCAGCAGTTCCATCAGATGTTTCATTTACAGCATAACGCAATGCACCACATATTACAATATTATTTTTATATAGATTATTTGCTACTTCATTCATATCAAAAGGCAATTTACCATTTGCTTCTTTTCCAAAAAATTCTATCAAAAATTTAGCATTCATTCTTGTTGCCATTATTCCCGCATTAGAAAGATCTCTTTCACTTTTATTTTCCATCTTCAATGCAGAGATGTATTTTCTAGCAACACTTCCCCCGCCGCATACAACTACAAATCTTGTTTTCTTGTAATTTTTTCTCACCTCTTTTTTGAATTTATTCAAAAAAGCAAAATTAATTTTATCTGGTATTATTAATGAACCGCCAAGACTAATTACAAAGATTCTCATATAAACACTAGAAAAAGAATTTATTTAAACCTTGCCAATCATTTAAAAATTTCACCATTTTCTTTGCTCCAAAAAAGCAAGTCCAATTCATCTATGGGAATACCAATTTTTGTTGAAAAATCTAAAAATTTCTGTTCAATTTCAAGATAGTCCTTCCTACCCATTATCTTTTCAGTTTCAATCATACCAGATTCCTTTAAATTTCTCAGTATGTGCCTATCAAGTATTGCAATTTCATTGTTTGATCTTCCAATATTTCTTAAAAAATGACTTGCTTCTTTCAGACCATATCCTTTAACACTTTTCGCAATAAAATTTCTTAGTTCCTTCTTATTTTCCATATCTAACTTTTTTTTAATAAATCTCCATGTTTTTTTTGCTTGCAATATATATGTGGTTTTATTATTATGGAATCTTGTTTTCGTTCTTAATATATTGATTATTTCTTTTTTATTCCATTCTTTCAATGCAGAGATTTCTTTAACTGCAATCCAACATTTTTTTGCATTGCTCTGAGGAGTCAATAAACAAAAAAGCATTTCTTTAAATTGTTCTTTTTCATTCAAATCTTTAAAATTATTCAATCTTTTTTTTATATTTTCTTTTTTATTACGATATGAAACCATTAGTTTTTCCATAGGATTCACATAATAAAGAGGTTTAAAATGATTACTTATAAATAGAACTTTGCTGTTGTGGGGGCATTTGCAGTTTCTTCTGTATAATGAAACGAGTTCCAACAAATTCAGACATAACAGAGGTTATTATTAAATTTCCATAAGCTGCTTTGAAAACTCCAGACATTAAAGGAATTCTAGTTTTTTCTGAAATATCTTTCATAACATTATTTATTTCATCAGCCGTAAGATTTAAATCAGTAGATAGAATCCGTCCACCCTTAAACACAAGAATTTTTTTATTAGGACCAGGGCATTCAACTGTTTGTACCCCAGGATCTTGCAGAAACTTATCAATTTTTGGTAGGTCAAGGACAGTTATTTTTTCAGGAATTAATGGAGTGGGGCTTATTTCTATTGACCTAAGTTGCACAGTCGTTGGCTTATTCATTGAGGGTAACAGCCTCATACCTGCCCGTTGATATGCAAATGGCATTAGTTGAGACACTGGAGGAATTGAAGGAATCTTTAGCATCATAGGTTCAACATTCTTTTTAATTTTCATTTCTACTTTCAATGCCGAAGGGCTAGGTATTTTTAACGGTAATGGCAAAATGTGTTCATCTTTTTCTTCTTCCATAATGCTAGCTATATTTGGGATTTGCGAACTGACCTCTTTTACACTTTCAAAAGGTTGCATCGCATTTAATATTTCTGGGCTTTGATTCATCAATATTGCATTGGCAAAAGTACTCCCTGGCCTCTCATATATTTTTATATTTTTTTTAATCCTTTCAATGTCCGGATAATTCATTTTTCCTTTAACCTTTCCAGAATTAATCATGCTCTTTACCAATTCTCTTACAAAACCCATTAAAAAATATTCCCTAATACCTGTTTGTGATGCCATATTGGATTAGAATTTTGGAAGTGATCTATTCATTGCAGATGACTGATACTCTTCGTCACGTGAAACTTGTTTCTCTGATTGATCATTTGTAGAATTCTGTGTTGGAACAGGCGCACCATATAATCTTTCCCTCAATCTATCTTCCATCAAGGTTAATCCTTTAGCGATTGTTTTATTTTGATCAAGCAGCTTATTAATTTTATCCAAGAATTCTTTATCTTTCTCAGTTCCTTGATTTGCAGGATGCTCAGCAAAACTTCGAGCAGCCATTTCAAATAATGTCAAAAGATTAACAATTTGATTACTCAATTTATCAAATTTTTCAGCCATACCAGTATGCACTTTCTGCAATTCGACGAGATTTTCAATTAATTTTTCTTGTAACCTCACATTTTCGACTTTTGTTAAACCTTCAGCAGAACCTTCCTTTTTACTACTTTTTGGCATGCTTTTTACAGGTAAATTTTATTTATAAATGTTTACCATTAGTAAAGCTTAAAACCCCTTGCAATTTAGCATTCTTATGGATCTGTAGTTAAATGGTATAATTTTCGGCTCCAGAAAAATGCGGGAGCAACCGAAAGTAGAGGGTTCGATTCCCTCCAGATCCATTTCTTCAACTATCTCAAAGCACATTAAAAAATAAAAAATTTAAAAAATAAAAACAGTTATTTAGTTTTTGGCTAAACCAAAAACATTTCTAACTGCAACGATTATTGTTGCAGGAACAAATATTGCTAATATTGCGACAAGAATTCTAGCCAAGAAAGGTATAGCATTCATAACTCCTAAACCTAGAGCTGAAGCAAGAATTAAACTTATTCCAGACAACAAGAAAGAATAAGACTCTTTTCCAGCAATATTAAGAAGACCGATTAAAAGTCCAATGATTACCAACACTATCGTCCAAGTTTGATCAATTTTATCAAGGGCTCCAAGAACTATAGCCAAAATAAAACCTGCCAAAAACGCCAATCTGCCAATCAAATTTCCAACTTTTTTTGCCATTTTACCTCCTTCTAAACTGTTGCTAATAACAAGTTATATTTATTTAAATAGCTTTGCAAATTGATAATTATGTTTTTTTTAACGTATCAATTTCTTCCAAGGATATGGAGGCGCCCTTATACTTTGTGGCATATAAAAGAGCCTCAAGCACTCTCTTGCCAGTCAATTTTATAAGTCCTTTTTTATATGCAGTATAAACAAGTTCAGAAGATCTTATAAAATTGCACTTACCAAATATGTTAGCATCACTAGAAACTAGTTTAACATTTTGATGTAATTTTCCCGACATTATTTTCTCTAAGTTGTAAGGATTTTCACAAAGCATGCGTGTAGTTCTTTCATCAATCGCAATTAGGGTATCAAATCCTCTTCTGTTCAATTCAGCGCTAAGAGCGACACAAGACATTTCAGCTTCTTCAACCAAATGCACCCATTGCCCTTTAACCTGCATGGTGCGATTAGCATTATTCACAAGTCTCATTGTTTCATTTTTCAACAGATTCTCATCTATCCCTAAACTGGAAGGCATTTCCAAGATTTTCGTATCAATTAAATTCTTAATTTGTAAGGCACCAAGTTCAAATCTTTGTATTCCCATAGGCCTATCAATTGTCTCACCTTTTACCTCTTGCGTGATTAAAAATTTTCCATCAAAATTTTTTTTCAATCCTTCCAAAATATAAATCAATCCATTCATTGAAAGGTTTATCAAAGCTCCAGAATCAAATATCAAAGCTTTCATGAAAAAAACTCCAGAGCAGTTTTTGCTCTTTTCTTGACATCTATTATTTCATTATAAGGATTGTCTGGTGTTAGTTTTTGCCCAGAGTATTCAGTAAGCTCCCATTGAGTAATGCCTAAAATTTTGGCAGTCCTCCCCATAGAAATGCCGTGTTCATATATCTTGGAAGCCTTATTTATAGAAGCCTTTCTCAACACTTCTTGAATATACGGTTTCAAATTCACAGATATTGATGTCAATGCTTTTCTT
>JBBTAG010000014.1:0-4626 GCA_038044345.1 Nanobdellota archaeon | reverse complement strand
CAAATCAAAGGCCCTGTAGCGAGAGAATTATCTGAAAGGTGGAAAGCTGTCGCGAAAATCGCGCAGTTTGTATTGTAATATGAAATCACAATTTTCTACGTCGTGGGTTTCGAGCAGGCTTCCGAGAAAGCAGAGGAATTTCAGAAACAATGCGCCTTTACACATAAAGCATAAGTTTTTAAGCGCTAATTTGTCGAAGGAATTAAGGAAAAAGTATGCTAAGAGAAATCTTCCCCTCAGGAAAGGGGATGATGTGCTTATCATGCGTGGTTCTTTCAGAAAGAAAAAGGCCAAAGTAAGTTCTATCAATCTTAAAAGAATTAAAGTATATTTAGAAGGAATACAAAGACAAAAAAAAGATGGAACAAAAGTAAATGTTCCATTTCATCCAAGCATCTTGCAAATACAAACTTTAATTCTGGAAGATAAAGAGCGTTCAAATGCCCTTTCGAGAAAGGCAACACCAAAAACTCAATCTGTAAAGTCGGAAACTGCAAAGGTAAAGGCAAAAGGAGAAAAAAATGCATCAAACTAGAAAATCATCATCAACAAAGTTACCAATTGAAAGAAAAGGTACAAAGTATATAGCAAGAGCTTCATCTCATATATTAGATTCGGTACCAGTAGTTATTGCTGTAAGAGATATGTTAAAATTAGCAAAAACTGCAAAAGAAGTGAAAAAAATGATTAATCAGAAAATTTTAAAAATAAATGGCCACATCGTCAAAGATTATAGGGAAAGCATATTAATATTCAATATTTTTCAGGCGGGCAAGTCATATGAATTATCAATTCTTCCAACTAAGAAATTTGTTTTAAATGAAACGAAGCATAATGACCAAAGATTATGCAAGGTAGTTAATAAAAGATTAGTCAAATCTGGTTTAGTGCAATTAAATTTACACGACGGAACAAATATTTTAACGAAAGAAAAAATAAAAGTAGGAGATTCAATATATTTAGATTTAAATAATAAAATAAAGAAACATATTTCAATGGAAAAAGGAAAAGAGGTTTTTGTTTTCTCAGGAACATATTCTGGTTTTGAAGGAAAAATTCAGGAAATAAAAAAAAATAAGACAATAGTTAAAATAAATGGAGATACGGCGAATTTAGATAAAAAAGCGATGGTTGCAATATGAAAAAACAATTAGCGAAATCTTCACCAGCAAAAAAGGAAAATAAAACTGAAAATAAGATGCGAGCCCCGTACATCGAAAAAGTAGTTCTAAGTTGTGGTGCCACCGGTGAAGATCTTGTTAAATCAAAAAAACTTCTTGAATTAGTTTCAGCAAGCAAAGCACAAATTATTAAATCTAGTAAAAGAATTCCAGATTTTGGAGTCAGACCTGGACTTGAAGTAGGAACAAGAGTCACATTGAGAGATCAGAGAGCTATAGAATTATTAAAAAGATTGCTCGGTGCTATCGATAACAAGTTAAAGAAAAAGCAAGTTTCAGACAATCATTTTTCATTTGGAATTGAAGAATATATCGAAATTCCCGGAATGGAATATCAAAGAGATATAGGCATTCGAGGTTTAAATGCGACAGTCGTTTTTTCTAGATCAGGTCATAGAATAAAAATAAAAAAAATAAAATCCGGAAAAATACCAAAAAGGCAGCAGGTTACAAAACAAGAAATAATCAATTATATGGGGGCTGTTTATAAAACAGAATTCAATTAATATGACAGCAAGTGACTGGAATAAAATAGCAAGGCAATTAAGAAGCAAGCCAAAAATATTAGAAAAATTTATTAGACACAATAAACCAAAAGAAAGAAAATTTGGAATTTCAACCAAAAAATGTGAACGATGTGGCCGTTTTGGTGCGCATTTAAGTCAATATAATCTAAATTTATGCCGACAATGCTTCAGAGAGATTGCTGAAGAAATCGGATTTCACAAATACAGCTAACATGAGCCAAGACGTAGTTTCAGATGCATTAAATAAGATGATGAACGCAAAGAAAGCTGGAAAAGATTCAATTAGCGTCAAGCATCATTCGAAGTTCCTTTTATCAGTTTTAGCAATTGCCAAATTAAAAGGATACGTAAAAAATTACAAAATGGATGAAAATAAGGTGTTGAATATAGAGATGGGTAATATTACTGGTTGTAAGGCAATCAAGCCAAGATTTGTAGTTAAAGTTGCAGGTATTGAGAAATATGAAAAACGTTATTTACCTGCAAAAAATCTAGGAATTTTAATAATTTCAACTTCCCAAGGACTCATGACAAATCAAACAGCTCAAGATAAAAATATTGGGGGAAGCTTAATTGCTTATATGTTCTAATGAAGCAAAAAATTCAGGAAGAATTAGAAATTCCTTCAGGCTTCTCATGTGGATTTGATGGAAAAATCTTCAATGCTTCAAAAGGTTCAGTTTCACTTTCTAAAAAAATAGATGTTCCATCTATCAAGATTGAAATAAAAGGAAATAAAATACACTTATCAACAGAAAAAGGAAATAAAAAAGAGCTAAAATACATAAAATCTTCAATAGCGCACATAAAAAATATGTTTTTAGGATTAGAAAACAAATTTGTTTATAAACTTGAAGCTTGTAATGTTCATTTTCCAATGACTTTAAAGGTAGAAGGCAATTATCTGTTGATAAATAATTTTCTTGGTGAAAAAGTTCCAAGAAGAGCTAAAATAATGTCTGGTGTTGATATTGAAGTAAAGGGAGCAAAAATAACAATTTCTTCACATAATAAAGAAGCAGCAGGTGAAACTGCAGCAAATATAGAAAAAGCAACCAAAATAAAAAATCGTGATAGAAGAATTTTTCAGGACGGTATTTTTATTGTTGAAAAGCCGCAGGGAGTTAAAAAATGAAAAGAAAATTTGTGAGAGTAGAAACTCATAGATATTCTCGCTTGGGCAAGGGTAGAAAGAAATTACAGAGATGGAGAAGGCCAAGAGGAAAGCATAACAAAACAAGGTTGAAAAGATTTAGTTATCCAGTCCAGCCAGAAATAGGATTCGGATCACCAAGAAAAAATTCAGGTCTAGTCCAAGGCCTAGTTCCAATAGTTATCAATAGCATGATAGATGTGGAAAGGCTAACTAAAAATAATATTGCAATAGTTTCCAGAACTCTCGGCGCTAGGAAAAAAATAGACATTTTAAAGAAAATTTCAGAACTAAACATAAAAATCGCTAATGTCGGGGGTAAAAAATGAATTTAAGAAAGAAAAGAATTTTAGCAGCAGACACTCTAGGTGTGGGCAAAGAAAGAATAATTTTTAATTCTGAACGTTTATCGGAAATAAAAGAAGCAATTACAAGACAAGACATTCGTGATTTATATGCCAATAATGCAATTTCAGTTAAATCTGTTTCAGGAAGAAAATCTAAACCAAAGAGAAAAACTAGGAGAAGATATGGCAGCATTAGAAAAAAAGTCAAACACGGAAAGCAGGATTATGTGAAGTTAACAAGAAAGCTTCGCTTCTACATCCAGGAATTAAGAAAACAGGAAAATATAACTGAAGAAGAATATCAAAGATTAAGAAAACAAATTAGAGCAAGTATGTTTAGAAGTAAGGCACACATTAAAGAAAATATTCAAATACATAAATAAAATGGTACACACAGTTAGACAAAGAAGATTAGAAGCAAAAACAGATTACAAGGCAAGATTAGCAATGCTTAAGTCTGGAAAGCCAAGATTAGTTATAAGGAAAACAAATTCATACATGATTGTACAGATAGTGGAGACAAAAGTTGCCCAGGATAGCATTTTATTCGGAGTAACATCAAAAGATTTACTAGCAAATGGTTGGTCAAATGATAAAAAAGGAAGCCTAAAGTCATTGCCAGCATGTTATTTAACAGGTTTACTTATTGGAAAGAAAGCAAAAGAAAAAATAAAAAGCGCAATTTTAGATATCGGGATGAATAGAAACATTCAAAAATCAAGGATTTATGCAGTTCTCAAGGGAACCGTTGACTCCGGGCTCAACATCCCACACGATGAAAAAACTCTTCCCACATTAGATGAAATAAACAAAAATAAGGATTTTGAACAAATTTTCAAAAAAATAAAGGACAAAATATAAAATGGCAGAAAAAGAAACAAAAAATGAACCGAAAGATTTGATTGAAGCAGTTCCGGAAGAATTAGAAAAGTTAGAGATAGTTAAAACAGAAGAGTCTGAAAATATGTTGAATGAAAAACTTAAACAACTTGATAAGACAGAAAAAAAGAAATATTCTTATGAAAAAAGAGAGGTCTCTTCATGGGCACCTAAAACAAAATTGGGGCACTTAGTAAAAGAGGGAAAAATAAAAAGTATAGACGAAATATTATCTTCTGGCAAAGTCATACTTGAAGCTGAAATTGTAGACGCCTTATTGCCTTTAGAATCTGATTTATTATCAATTGGTCAGGCAAAGGGTAAATTTGGCGGTGGGAAGAGAAGAGCATGGCGTCAAACTCAGAGAACGACGATGGAAGGTAATGTAGTCACATTTTCATGTATGGCCGTTGTTGGTGACAGAAATGGGCATGTTGTAATTGGCTATTGAAAATCAAAAGAAACCTTTCCTGCAAGGTCAAAGTCTTTAAGGAAAGCAAGATTAAACATTATTAAAATAACTCGGGGCTTTGAGACAC
>JBBTAG010000013.1:0-1748 GCA_038044345.1 Nanobdellota archaeon | reverse complement strand
ATTAGTTATCTGGGTAAATAGATTTTACGGTTGTCGTCTGAGCTTTATAGTTTCCTTTTCAAGAAAAGTTATGCAATGTTATTTTTAAGTAGTAACAAATAGAAAGATTTAAATACTTAACATTTATCTAAAAATCATGGAAAATGGCTTAATATATACGTCCAGAAGAGAAGGATTTTGGTCTTTTGATGTGGGTAGTAGAATAATGGATTTATCAGACACTTTGTTGCCTGTAATGACACAGGATCAAAGTGCGAAATATTCTAGCCCCGATGGGTTCTCTACTTGCACTGCAGAGCAGTTCTTTCTAGTTGGCAGTAAGTTGTATGAAATGAAAGATTTAAGTGGAAAAGATAAAGAAGTTGTTGAATCGGCACGTCAATTTATAAGGCAAGGAATAAGAGGACATGGGTTAAATACACAAACAAGAATTTCTTATTCTTCTAATGATCAAGATGCAATAATTCATGGTTATGGAAAAGCAAATCCTGTTATGAAAAATGTTGATTTTGTAGGGCGAGACGGAGCACCAGACAAAGTTTTATCATTAGAATCTTCTTTAGCGTTAACAGGAAAAAAGCCGGAAGAAGTAAATACTATAATGAGTTATTTGAATAATACTGTAAATTATGTTTGGAGAGTTAATTCTAAGCCATCTAATGTTGATGAAAGAGTCGTGAGGCTCGATGCCTATTCGGATAGGTTCGGCTTGAATTGCTACAGGGTTCCTCAGGATGCGGGAGCTTCTTTCGGGGTACGCGTTCGCGAAAAAAATAGTGAGGGTTCACATTAAAAATGGCACCAACAATTAATACCGATGATTCAAGAGCGATAAAGATTTTAGATGCTGCTGGAATTAAATATACTTTAAGCACTGAAACTACTCAAACACCTGTCGCCGTAACTGACCCCGGCAATGTTTGGACAATAGAAGGAGTTAATTATCGCGGAAAAATAATTCCAGTTGTTCTTTCAAAAGAACTTTTACCAGCCATGAATCTAAGCCAAATGACTGCTTATGCTAAGAAAGCAATGAAAACAGGAGAACCTTATAGTGCTAATGCTCAACTTGTTTATGCTATTGCCAAGAGGGCAAAGAAGCAAGGAAATACTGAAGTAAGAGAGTTTATGAAAGATGCTATTTTTTCTCAATACCCAAATACTTTATCAGTGGTTAGATATAATCCTGGAAAAAAACTTGATGAAATTGTTCATAATCCTGGATTATCAAACGAATATTCTTCTAAGGTTAGTTTTGTGTCACCAGATGAATGGGTTAATGGTTCTACAAGAAAGGAAGATTACAAAATGCTTCTTGGATCAAATAAACCTGCTGATGTAGATGATGTTTTTGAATGGATAACTGGAAAAAGTGCTTATATGTACAAGGTAAATGCAAAACCTGATAGCGTTGATGAAAGAGTCGTGAGGCTCAATGCCGATTCGGGTTGGTTCGGCTTGGATTGCGTCAGGTATCCTCAGGGTGCGCTAGCTTCTT
Source organism: Nanobdellota archaeon (assembly GCA_038044345.1). Taxonomy (GTDB): domain Archaea; phylum Nanobdellota; class Nanobdellia; order Pacearchaeales; family GW2011-AR1; genus VGKP01. The sequence goes on along the minus strand of JBBTAG010000013.1, from coordinate 250 downwards.
TCGGGGTAAGTTTGCCGCAAAAAATTTAGCACCATAAATAATAAAAAGATAATTTTTATCAGATTTTTGCCCCAGAGCATTAATCGTTCCACATCTATGGAATACAAACAAAACGATGTTCTCGGGATACACGCAAATCAATAGTTTCCACATATGGATAACTGAATTATTGTGTATTTTTCAGTTATCCAGACAGAGAACTGAATGTTAACCAGTTCTCTGTATTGTGGACATAAAATACAGCAGTAAT
>JBBTAG010000012.1:9358-11170 GCA_038044345.1 Nanobdellota archaeon | reverse complement strand
GTGTACCCCAAGCGAGGAATTCGTGAGAGTCGGATACCTGCCGCAGTCCAAGTAAGCCCTACCCGAATCCGCACTGAACCTCGCGACAGAATTATTATCACTTCTTGGATTCCAATACCAAATATCCCCATTCTCTGTATCGGTAGGTGGAAGACCTTGATTTGTTGCTCTATTAATCCAATCATCTAACTTTATTCCTGGATGTCTGTCAGTCATTAAAGTAGAGGAAATTAAAGGTTCACTCTTGCCATAAACAATCTGACCTTGAGGATTTACTGTATGATTATAATTTATATGCAGTTTGTCTCCAACGACTTTAAAATCAGCATCAAGCCATCTTCCTCTATAATTGCCGAGCTTGAAAATATCATCTAAAACACTTTGAACAATATTGCCACTTATTTTTTGACCTTTTCCATTCAAAGCTTTGCCTGATTTCAACTCTTTTACAAAATCTACAAATTGTCTTATCGTAGGCATATATGCTTTATCGACAGCAAGAAGTTTATGAGTATCGAACCAATTCTTTCCGTTGTGTACCCTTTCTAAAGAGATAAGAGTATTAGAATAATTATAATTTCCATGACTTTTTCCTGGAAGAAAAAGGTATTTTTCAGGATCACGAATATTTATTCTTCCTGATGGAAAGTCTCCAGAACCAGATGAATCATTATTATTATCTGGAACAGCATTTAACAAAGCACTTGCTATATCATCCAGTCCTTTTGGATTTACAGGTATTAAAGGTCTATTTTGTTCCATGTTAGTTTAATTTTTTTTGCGAATGCGTACCCCAAGCGAGGAATTCGTGTAAGTCGGATTCCTCGTGCAGTACAAGTAAGCCCCATCCGAATCCGCGATGAACCTCGCGACTCTTTCAGTATCTGTTTTGGAGTTTACTCTAAATAAGTAAGCACCGTTTTGATTTGATCCTAACCATTTGTATATACTATTAATTTCAGCGACATTGTCAGAGTTTAGAAGAGCCTTGCAAGCTCCAGAAGCATTTACATCTTTGATAAATCCATCTGGACCAACAAAATCCTGTCTAACTTCAAACTTATCAGGCATACCATAATTATGAACAACTACATCTAATCCACTAGATTTATATTGCATTCTAGTAAGTGTCATTAGCCATCTTGCTTTTGATTCTTTTTCTAAAAATGCTCTTGCTTCTTCTACTTCATTCTTTTTTGCACCATTTCTTCCTTTGAAAAGAGCCTTGAATGTTCCATGCAATATTTGATAATTAGGAGTATAAAATTCTCCTTTTTTTTGAGCTTGCAAAGAATACGCAACCCAATCATCTTGCGTTTTAGTATTACCATTATCTAGAAGTTGTCTAGCCAAATCAACAAAATATATTCCATTTTTATATTCTACTCCTCCTATTGTCCAAAAAGCAGTATTTGTTTGAACATTTATATTGTTTGCATTTTGCTGTTCAGGAGGATTACTTGGATTATTCAAAAGAGCAGAAGCGACATCATCTAATCCTTTTGTGTTTACTGGAACTAAAGGGCGACTATTATTTGCCATGGTAATTTACCATTCCGTTATTATATTCAGAAGCAACATGATGAGCAAGAGTAATTGCATATTGCTTATCCACAGAACCAATTTTAGTAATAGCATTTCTTACAACTCTTCTTACTTGATCTGGAGATAATACGTTATCTTTTATTTTTCCAGTTCTAACAACATTAAGAGCAGCTGCATAATTTTGTAAAAGTTGCTCATTTCCTAAAAGTTCATTATAGTCAGTTTCAATCTTCTCCTTAAGACCTTCAATAAAAGCTATACGGTCAT
>JBBTAG010000012.1:0-9348 GCA_038044345.1 Nanobdellota archaeon | reverse complement strand
CGGTCATTTGCATGTAATGGATTTTCACTTAAAGCCTTAGCAGTTGGTTGTACTTTATGCCATAGTAAAAAAGGCAAAATGGTCTTAACGTGCGCAGGAGTTACTTTGTCATCTCCATTGAGCCATGCAAATGCTTTCGCATAACGAGGCATTGCTTTTGCGCTTCTTACGCTTAACTCATTTAATGTATAATTAAACGGTGAATCTTGAAAATGTCCTACTGGAGAATTATCTTGATTAACTTGCCACGCATTACCTTTAGTTGCTCTTGCAATATTTCCGCTAGCCGCTTCAGAAAATCTTAATGAGCTATATACAAAATCAGCAAAAGTACTCATCTGTGGAACACCATATTCCACATCTTGAGGCATATCTTTTATTTCTTTTCTAATTTTATCAAAATTTAATTTAAGTCCATCAGGAATTTGAAGAGCTTCATTCAATCCGCCATTAAGTTTTTCATCGCCTCTGGATCTAATTTTAGCCAAATCCCATGCAGGAGGACTAGTTACCATTACTGCTACATCAAAACGATCCAAAAATGGTGGAGTGAGCTGGAATGTTCCTTCATCTGCATAATTTGCAGTTGCAATAAATGGTCCAGGGGCAGCTTTCAAAAGTTCATCACCATAAATAGCTTTGCCAGTATCTGCTAAATCCATAATTATACTTGTAAGATCTGCTGGCATTCTATTTACTTCATCAATAATTTTAACTGGACATTTTAAGAATTTTCTTGGAAGAACTAATTCTTCGCCCGTAGTTATTAATTTACCAGTATGATAACGTGCAATCATTTTTTCTTCTGTTTTTTGAGGATTTCCTTTAATTTCGGAAGCAAGTATCTCTTCAAGTGGAGTTCCAGTAAAGAAATGACCTGCAAATTCCGCACCAGTAGTTTTACCTATACCTGGGGCTCCAGTAACTAACATAGTTCCGTGATTAAGTAAAGAAGTTAAGGTTGCAAACAGTAAAGGAGAAGCATAAGCATTTGAACCTTTATTGACAAGAGGAATTTTATATCCAGTTCCACCAGCTAAATCAACTAACTCGGGAGCCTGTGAAAAAACATCAAAATTACTATTAACATAAAGTCCTCTTTCTCCTATTAAATTATATAATGTTCTCACTTTTTCTTGTTCGGTTCCTAATGTCTCTTTATCAGTCATTTTGTTCAGTCTCCTTTAGAAATTTATTTAAGCTATATTCCAAAATATGAGATTTGTTCCTAAATTTTCCCTCTTCTAGGATTTTCTCTATTTTCTTGACATTTTCTTCATCAATTGTAACGCTTAATTTTTGTTTCATGGTGTATTTTTGTACTTTTTATCTTACTTTTCAGTAAAAATACTACTATTTAAACCTTTCTATTTAGTTATAATTATATAGTAATAACACTTAACCCCTATTCGATCACGACAAAAATTAAAACTCTGGTTCAAAAAATAAAGTTACCCTGGAGGATAATTCGTTCCTCTTGGAAAAGTAGGAATACCTAGGATAAAATCCAATAGGGTTACATGCACAATCATAGTGCCTTAAAAAAGCCATAAAATACAGCAATAATAGATAGTAGTGATGAAAAACCTTGGGTAAGTTTAGAGTGAAACCTAAAATTGCAGTGAAACTTAATGATTGTGCTATCACTGTCGCGAGGTTCAACGCGAATTCGGATAGGGCTAACTTGAACTGCAACAGGAATCCGACTAACACGAATTCCTCGCTTGGAATAACCCTATCCTCTAGGGCACAATCATATGAAAACATACAAGAATTTATACAAAAAACTATGCAGCACAGATAATCTTATACTTGCTTATGAAAAAGCGAGAAAAGGCAAATCAAAAAAACAAGCAGTTTTAGAATTTGATGAAAGTACAAAAGAAAACTTAGAGCATTTACAAAGAGAACTAATATGTATGACTTACAAGCCAAAGCCGTTAAAGAAGTTTATAGTTAGAGATCCTAAAACAAGAACCATTCATGCATCCAAATTCAGAGACAGAATAGTTCATCACATGCTTGTAAATATTCTAGAGCCTATTTTTGAAAAAATATTCATTCATGATTCTTATGCAAGCAGAAAAAACAAAGGAGCACATGTTGCGATAGCACGTTTTGAAGAGTTCATGAGAAAAGTATCCCGAAATGGCAAAGTCATTCGGGGGGGGGGGCGTAGCAAAAACCAAGTGCAAGGTTACGTGTTTAAAGCAGACATATCTCATTATTTTGACAGCGTTGACCATGAAGTGCTTATAAATATTTTAAAATCAAAAATAAATGATGGAAAAATAATATGGTTAAGCAGAAAGATATTAAATAATTTTAATGCTGAAGTTAAAGGCAAAGGAATGCCCCTAGGCAATTATACTTCTCAATTTTTCGCCAATGTTTATCTTACAAAATTAGATTATTTTGTAAAACACGAATTAAAAGCTAAATATTATATAAGATACGTTGATGACTTTGTGATATTACACAGAAGCAAGAAAAGATTAGAATGCTTTAAGAGAAGAATAATAGAATTTCTGAAAAGTATAAAATTAGAATTACATCCAGATAAATCAGATATTGTTCCTTTGCAGAAAGGAGTTAATTTTTTAGGTTATCGAGTCTTCTATAAACACAGATTGTTAAGAAAAAGAAATAGGAATTATTTTTTAAGGAAATTTGAAAAATATCTTAAATTATATCAAGAAGATGTTATAAGTGATGAACAGCTAATAGCCAACTTGCATGGTTGGTTCGGCTATGCCCAATGGGCAAATACTTATATTTTTAGAAAGAAAATTGTTAAAAGAGTTGCTGAACAATTCAAACTAAAAAACTCTAAGAAATTAGATAAATTGTATAAAGCAGTTAAAATACTACCAGAATTTACCTAATTGTTCTTATAGCTGTTTTTTGCCCAAAAGAGCCTTTGGGGACAGAGAGTATATTCAGAGGGGGCTATTTTAGCATTTTTCGGCTAGTTTATATTCGACAAAACCCATTTTCCACTCGCCAAAGTCGAGTGGCTAATTTTCGTTCATTTTTAGTAGTTTTTCTAGGTTTTTCGCTACCTCTGTCCTAGAGGTGGCAAAACCCATTTTTCTGTATTTTGGCAGAAGATTTTTGTTAGAAACAACAATCATCCATTTGTTTGGATATTTTCTATTAAGATATTTTATTTTTTCATCAATCTGCTTTTTCTTTCCTAGCAGAGTCCCAGTTTCAATCTCCAAAGCGAAATTTTCATTCTCATAATCAAATGTAATATCTGCATTAACACTCAAATGTTCTTCAATATGCCTTATCTTTCTTTGTTTATCAAGCAGTTTCTTAACACTCCAGACCAAAAATATATGCGTAAGAGAATGATTTGATACTTTCCTAACCAAAACAGAAATCATTTTCTTTTCATACACGCAGTATTGATTAGTCTGCACATAACCATTCTTCAATAGAAGTCTAAATTCCCTATCTGTTAATACTTCTTTCTTAAAAACAGGATTAGCATATATTTCTAAATCGCGCAAAATGTCATCATTCTCTTCCTCAAGTAATCGGTGCTTATGATTTATCTCTTCTTGTAACTCCTTATTCATATTTTCTAATTCTTCTTCCTCCATTTCTAAGTTCTTTATATTGTCTTTATGTAATAATTCTTCAAATATGCGTTTAGCGCTCTCCAATTTGAGTTTTAATGGTTTTTCAAACTCTGTAAGATATCCATAGTCTTCTGAGCGATCAATTCTTATCTGTAAATTTTCAATAAGGTTTCTCATTTCATGGTAGTCTAAATCAATTATTGTTTTAGTGAGGGCATCTTTAGTTTGCTTTATTTCAAGTTCAATAAATTCCTTATCGCTTTTTATCTGATTTCTCCTATTAATTAGATATCTTATAAGTCTATAATTGTAATAGCTTAGAAAGGGCAATGCGATCAATCCTAGAACTAAATAAACTTTCCAGTTATTTAATGAGAGAATTATGCTTATAATATGGACTTTTGCCCTAGCTAAGGCAGATAATAAAAAATTATAAAATTCATTGTAACTTTTTTCTACTTTATCTACAACAAAAAAGTTTATTAGGAGTCCGAGTCCAACAGCCAAAACTACAAAATCTGAGGTTTCCATTGACTTTAGATGCTAATTTAGCTAATAAATAACGTTCATTATATTAAATAATAAAAGAAAATAAGAGAGTTTATGCTAAATCGCCCTTTATAAATACACAGGTTAAAAATTTTACGTAAAAAAATAAGTAATTTTTTTCACTTGTTAATTTATAATATAAAAAGTACTATGAATAATATGAAAGCGAAAAATGTACCTAAAAATTTACTCGCCAGTTTAATAGTAGTAAAGACAATGAAACGTGATAAAATAAACAAAAAAGCTTCAAAAATCACCATATTTGGACTATTTAAATACACTAGGGACTTAAAAAACGTCTTTTTTTACACCTTTTTTGTCCCTAGTCTGTTTTTAAAGAATGTGGAGTTAAAATAAATATGGAACAAAAAGAAATAAAAGAAGTCAAAGTAAGAAATTATGAGCAACCGGAATGGGTTAATGTAATTTTTAATTTAGTCAATAAAACAAAGGAGAAAAAGCAGAAAAATGGCAGAGCAAATAAAGATTAATGGATTATATGGCTTATTTATGAAGAGATTGGAAGAATCTAAGCCAAAATATCAAAAAGGCAACATCATACGCTTTCCTTATATATTTCAAAAGCTTTGCACAAGCTTCTCCATGCCAAAGAAAGAATGCTGGGAAGTCATCTTCATATTAAGGGATGCTGGTTTGATTGAGATTGTTCCTTATCATGGAATTAAGATAAAATCATAAATTACTTTTACTACTTTTTTTCAATTTAACTATTTCTCTAATATTAGAAACAAAAAACTTAGCGTTTTCAATTGACTTCTCAGCAGGTTCTTTATTTGCCTGTGGATATGTTTTGTAAGTGTATTCTGTTCTCTTTTCCCCTTCATCTTCCAAGATTAAAAGTAACGTCTCTGCCTTTATCTTAGCATCTTCATAAATTTCCAAGAGCTCTTTGTCCAATTCTCCAGTTTTAGCAAGTTTCTTGAATTTTTGATATACGAAATTATGCTGCCCTTGCTCTAGAATTTTCATATTTTTAGATAAAAGATAATATTTCGCACTATAAAATATTGCATAATAAGCATGACTTATTACTGCACTGTAAAAAGTTGTACCTAAAGAGATATTTAGTGTTGTTCTTTCAGAAATATCGCCACTTAACTTATCTAGCAATTCAGATACTGCTATTTCATGTTCGGCTCTTTCAATTAATGTTTCATCCTTTAAATCCATGTTCTATTGCCTCATTTATTATATTAAAATATATGCTTCCTCCGAAAAAGATGATATTATTTCTTGCTATTTCTTTGCCATAGTTAAATTCCTTATTAGTAAGCATTTCTAAGAACTGTTTTCCTGTAAATACGAATGGATGAACCCTGGGAATAGATAAGTCGCTCTCTAGCCTGATTTCAGCCATAATTGCCTGAGGTCTTACAGTATCATCACAGATAATAACTACATCTAGATCTGACTTCTTATTTTCTTTTCTCTTGGCATAGCTTCCTGTAACTATCAAAACAAAGAAAGGAGTAACTTTCTTTATTTTATCCGCTAATTTTTCGATTATATTTAAAGGGATGTGGCTTGATTCCCATGCGATAGATTCACTTAAAAGACCCAAATAAGATTGAGTCTGTAATAAATTTAATCTTAGACCATACAATAAAGAATTCCCTACTTGTTCAGTTTCAATGACTTTGTCATTCATTAAATGGTTCAATGTCCTATAAATATAACTTTTTGATTTCTTACCAGATAACTTTCGCACTTCCAAGTAAGTAAGTTTCTTCCAAGGCTTTTCTAGGAATGTTGCAGCTATCTTGTGTTCTTCATTTAAAATATACATTTTCATCCATACCACTATTTGGGTACAATCAGTCCTAAATTTAGGTATGATTAGTCCTATATTTAGAACTTTATAAATCTTTTCATTTTGCAAAATCATACCCTTAACTCCTTTATTTTCTGAGCAATAAGAGCCAAAACTTCTTTATCCTTAAATAGAATATCCATGACTTTATTTATTTCTTCAGTCTGAGTTTCCTTCGCTTGTAATTCAATTCTCTTGTTTTCATCTAAAATAGAGCCACAAAGCTTACAGAACTTATTTGTGACCTCATTTTGGGTATTACACCTTAGACAAGTAATTGGCTTCAACTTAGTAATTCTATTCTTTTCTGTAGTTTGAGATAAACCATAAACATTTAACAAAGCATCATCAACATCTTTTCCTGATAAATGAACATAAACAGAAGCCATATCACTTGCTCTTGTCCAACCAAAGAATACTTTAAGTTGCTGTTCTGTAAATTTTGAAGCAAGATAAGTAGCCCTTGCATGTCTAAAATTATGAGGATTAACTTTTTTCTTTATTCCTGCTCTAATTGCTGCAACTCTTAAAGCCTTACAAAAAGCAGGATATTCTAGCATTTCATTTCCGTTATTTCTAAGCCATACAAAGGCTTCAGGATTATCTTTGTCTGGATGCTTATTAATCCATTCTAAGATATAAGGCTCAGAGCTAATAACTCTTATTCTTCTACCACCTGTTTTCCCATTTACCATGAAAACACATCCTGGCTTTTCAAAAATTAAATCTTTCATCTGAATTTTTAGAAATTCACCAATTCTACAGCCCGATTCATAAAGGCTACTTATAATTGCTCTATCTCTAGGATTTTTCGTAGCGTTAATCATTTGTAATACTTCTTCTTCCGTTAATAATTCAGAAGGAAGTTTATCATTGTGTTTCTTAAATGAAGTTTTGATCCAAGAAACATCCAAATCCTTTACTTTATTGGGTAACCAATTGAAGAATTTCTTAATAATTCCTCTATAATCTACTTTAGTTCTTGGGCTATAATTTTCCATAACTTCAATCTGAGCTACCAAACGCTTTATATCCTCAGTCTTGCATATGTCAAAATCTTTATTCAACCATACAGCGACATTCTTGAGTATATGCAAACATTTCACAATTCGAGCTAATCCGATATTATTGGCTAGACAATCATCCCTAAATTCAAGCATACGTAGCTTATTGTTCGGAGAAATAGTACGACTATTACCAATAGTTAAAAGTAGCCTTTCTGATTCTCGCTTATGATGGTATATTTCCATGTTAGTGTGTACCTTTGGTGGCTAATAAATAACGACCGAAAAGCGCACTCTTAACTTTTGGATAAAAGCGCACGCCAGGAATTGAACCTGGAAAAAGTCGGGCTGCAACCGACCGCAGTTACCATTGTGCCACGTGCGCATATTGCATTCTACTTTTGAGAGGTGTTCGAGGTATATAAAACCCTTTCGTTTTCCAAAAATCATATTTTGTTTGATTCTTCAAACTTCTAAGTCCAAAGATCTCCCTCCATTTTTCAATAGATTTCTCCCCGCTAACGCCTACTGCAAAAGTTCTATCTGAGATCGATTTTCTTGTATAAATATTAAAACCACATCCTTTCAAATAAGTTTTAAGTTGTTCCAGTAAATTAGGACTTGAAGTTTTTATTTCAACTCGAGGATATGTAGGATAAAGAGTTTTTTTCGATTTAGAAAAATATATACACCCGTCCGCTTCAAATAATCCTCTTACTAAAGAAATCATTTGATAATCTTTTTCCAATATGCCTTTGGGAATGGTAATTGTAAATGTCTTTTTACCTACAGGGAGTCCATAAGAAATAAGTTCATCAATAAATTTTTTATTGTAAAAAGCTATCGTCAAACATCTTCCTTTTTTGGAATTTCTAATGTAGAACTGTGGATTTAATCTTGTATAATCGACCAAAAATTTTTTAATTTGAAGAAAATAATCATAATCCTCATCAACATTTCCAGACAATTCTAGTCTCCATATTTTATGTTTCTCACTATGATAAATATTTCCGTCTCCAATAATAAATCCTATTAATTCATATATATCCATTATTTCATTATAACTAAATATACTTCTTTTCCTAAGTACTCTTTTGGACAATCAACTTTGGCACTTGTTCCGAATTTAGTTACTTTTCTCTTCAAAAAGCCCCGAATATTGTTAAGTGTTAATCTAGAATTTTGAATTAATGCAATTTTCTTCATATATCTTAAAGATATCTTAAATATTTAAATCTTTTGATTTCAAAGATTTACCTGTGTCAAAAACTATTGATTTTCATAAGTTTCCAGCTCATTTGTAAAATAGTCCAGCTGAACATTTGCTTGTTTAAACATCTCCTCACTTTCCGCAGCAGCGTGATATTTTTTAATGCATACCACTCTTTTAATTCCAGAATTGATTATTGCCATTGCACAATTTTTGCACGGTGTGAAATTAGTATAAACCGTTCCTCCATCAATAGACACTCCATGTTTGGCTGCTTGGCATATTGCATTTTTTTCAGCATGGATTGTTCTAGTGCAGTGTTGAGAAAAACTTCCATCTTCATGAATGATTTTTTTAATTTGATGCCCAACATCATCACAATGTGGCAAACCAGCAGGTGAACCAACATATCCAGTTGATAATATTTTCTTATCTTTTGCGATAACTGCTCCGGCCCTACCTCTCTCGCATGTTCCTCTTTTTGCAATTGACAAAACAACATCCATAAAATAATCGTCCCATGAAGGCCTATTATATGCCATATTAAACCCTAAATCTCGGTATATTAAAACATTTATGTTCCAGATTTTATTCTTTCAGCCAATGTAAAGACCCTTTCTTCAATATCAAAAATAGACGATTTTATCTCATTCAATTCATGCTCAGAAGCATCCCTAACCGGCCAAACCTCAACCTTTCCTTTGAGAAAACCATCAATATCAACATTATCAGCAACGATTATAATTCTATCAGCCCATTTAATCAACGTTTCATTAACTTCCTGGGACTTTCTATCCACAACTTCAGCACCTCTTTCTTTCAATTCATCAACAACGCCTTGTGCCATAAAAGGACGTACGGCATCTATTAAAATCCCAGCACTCTTAACTTCATGATTTTTATTCTTATTATATTTAATAAAGAGAGCTTCTGCACATTTACTCCTGAACCTATTATATTTGCATATAAATAATATTTTCATGTGAAAAACGCTCCCGACAGGATTTGAACCTGCGACCACCGGATTAGAAGTCCGGTGCTCTATCCAGGCTGAGCTACGGGAGCATTAAAAAGAGACAAAAAGAAGTTATTTAAAGATTGCCTAAATCATAGTATCTCCGAACTAAACAGCAAAATAGGATAGGCAAGCCTATCCTAAAAACT
>JBBTAG010000011.1:0-5960 GCA_038044345.1 Nanobdellota archaeon | reverse complement strand
AAGCAAGGCGGCGAAAACAAAGAGGAAAAACAAGATAAGAAAGAATAAGCTGAACTCTTACTTTCTCTGCACATCTCTGCAAGATTCCATTATTTTTGCATAAACCTTTTTTATTTTTTTGATGTCCTTTATGCCTTGCTTTCTAGCCTTTTCAGCAATTCTGTTAAGAATTTCCTTCTCTCTTTTAAAATCTCTAATCGGCAATCCATTATTCTTCTTATATTTTCCTATATTCTCCGCAGCATTAAGTCTATCTCTAAGCAAGCCAATGATTTTAGAATCAATTCTATCTATCTTCTTTCTTAATTTTTCAATATCTTTATTCATTTAAATTCTCCAAGTGTCATCTGGTTTTTCACTGGAAACAAAGCCTTCCATGTTGCCCATGTTTTCCTAAATATCCCAGAATCTTTAAGCTTTTTACCATTCTTTCTCAAAAAATCCTTTGTGTCAGGATCAGAAGGATACCCGCTTCCCAAATTACCATATTCTTTGTACTTTTCTTTCAATTTCGCAATTTCTTCCTCCCTAACAACCTTGGCAATTATCGATGCCGCAGAAACAGAAACATGATTCGCGTCCGCTTTATGCTCACAATGCACATCAAGATTATCAACTTTCTTAACATGACTTAACAGAGTCTTCTTCCACGCTAAAGTATTAACAGAAGGACAATCAACAATAACTTTTATCTTTTCCTTTCCAGAGTTAAGTTCATTAATTATCTCAGCAGTCTTCATAGCCTCAAGAGTATTCAAATTCACACCATTTTTAATAGAAAAATCTATGTCTTCAGATGAAGAGAGAACAACTTTAAAATCAACAGCCGTCTGCTTTATCAGTTCACTTAACATTATTCTAACGTTGTGCACTAATTTTTTAGAATCATTCACTCCTTTCTTTTTCAAAAAAAGTTCATCTTCTTTCTTCATTAACACTCCGGCAAGAATCATTGGCCCTATTAATGGCCCTCTGCCTGCATCATCAATTCCCAATATTAATGTCATATTTAATTAGAATTTACATTGTATAAAAAGATATTGATTTTCTCTATTATTTACTAATCTCCAAAATCTTATCCAATACTTCAGGCATTTCTGTAACTCCATCCCCTTCAGTGAAATGCCCTTTATTTATTTCAACAATTACCTCTGCACCCAGCATTTCTCTGAAAATCTTTGCGTTTTCATCAACGCAATTGTATGGGTCATCATTTGAAAGATAAACAATTATCTTATTAACAATCTTCTTAATTTTATCAAATTTTATATCCCCCTCAACCCAAGGTTTAGCAATTTCCACTTCTTCATCGTTTTTTAAATTGACTAAACTAAACCATCCAGCAATCAATATGCATCCTCCAACTTTATCTTCATCTTCTAATGTCTGCAAATATCTCAATATTGCCTGGCAACCTATGCTATGTCCTATAAAATAAGTTTTTTTATTAACCAATCCGACAATTCTATTCAAATGTTCAACCCATGGAATAATTTCTGGCTTATTGGAATTGGGCATTTCAATGGCAACAGCCTCTATTTTCCTTTTTCTCAATTCCTTGACCATCCAAGAATGCATCGGCTCCTGAATGCTTCCACCCCATCCATGCACAATAAAAACTCTCTTTGCCATCAATACTGATAGGGAGCCACATTTTTTAAATCTGTGCTTCTGAAATAATTATCAAAGTAGTTTAATCTAATAAAAAATTCAAATCCAGCCAATATATAAAAATAGCAGCGGATGGATTTGAACCACCGACCTCCAGGTTATGGGCCTGGCGAGAACTCCAGACTCCTCTACGCTGCTATACTCAAATAGAGCATGAAAAAGGCTTATAAACCTAACTGTCCTCGCAAATTTATGAAACAAAAAACTAAAAATGAGTTAAGCATTTTCAGGCATGTTCCAAACATATTAACAATCAGCAGAATAATTCTTACATTCATTGTAATTTATTTTATATTTACAAGAAAATATATAGTCACAACAATAATCATTTTTACAATTGCTGCACTAACAGACTTTCTAGATGGCCAATTGGCAAGAAGATTCAAATGGCAGAGCGAATTTGGAAGACAAGCAGATATAATTGCAGACAGATTCCTCTGGATTGGAACAGCGATAGCATTCTTTGCAGCGTACAGTATTTTCGGTCAGTTAGACTGGAAACACGGACTTCAATTATTATTTATTATGACAAGAGAAATAATCGCTTTTCCATTCGCGATAATTGCATTCTTTGCCGGAAGACCAATTCCTCATGCAAGAAACATAGCGAAATGGACGACCCTGTTACAAGGTTTTGCTCTGCCCTCTTTAATCCTAAGTATAAAATATCCCGTGTTTGCATTTTTGTCCTGGCCGCTTTGTCTTGTGATACCAGTTACAGGATTCATCTCAGCAATGCATTATATGAATGACATAAAAGTTCCTAATAAGAAGACTGAAAACAAAAAATAATTTATTCTATTCAATGATTATCATTTAAACCATGCGCGGCGCTTTCCTTTCTTCCTGCTGATGTTACCTGAATAAAATCTGCCTTTCCCTTTAATTTATCTATCTCATTCGCTCCGATGTAAGTCATTCCAGACGCCAAACCGCCTAAAAATCTTTCAATTATAGGCCTTATATTTCCCTTATATTCAATATATGTCTTTTCTCCTTCAACACTTATAACTTCCTCTTCTTTCTTTCCATCAAGAGTCATTTTCTTAATAGTTGCATCGTAGCTCGCCATCCCCATATATTGCTTATACTTTTTACCATTTTTTTCAATAATCGCTCCAGGAGTTTCCTGAGTTCCTGCAAGCGCATATCCTAACATAACTGCATCGGCTCCTGCACCAATCGCTTTTACCACATCACCAGGGTATCTTATTCCTCCATCTGCACATATTGGAATTCTTCCTTGAGTTGCCTCATAAACATCCATTATTGCGGTTATTTGGGGCACTCCTGCTCCAGTCATGATTCTTGTCGTGCACATTGATCCAGGTCCAACTCCAACTTTAACAGCATCTGCCCCTTTTGAATAAAGATATTCAGCAGCATCTTTTGTTGCAATATTTCCCGCCATTACATCTATCTGTGGATAATTTTTCTTTATCCATTCAATAGTCTTTCCAACATATTTTGAGTGTCCGTGAGCAATATCCAAATCGACAATATTTACCCCAGCATCGACAAGTGCGGGAACACGAATTTCAAAATCTCTGACGCCTATCGCAGCAGATGCAATCAATCCCGCTTCTTTCACTTTTTTAACTTCAATTGCCTGTTGGGATATTGATAAAAACCTATGTATTATTCCCAGACCACCAAGCCCCCCAATTGCAATTGCCATTTCACTTTCACATACAGTGTCCATATTCGTGGCAATAAACGGTATATCAATGTAATAATTGCGAGTCACTTTTGTTCTGAAACGCACATCCTTTCTTGACGAAACCTTGTTATACTTTGGAGCAATAAGAACATCATCATATGAATACCCCTTGCCGATTATACGAGCCATTTTTTCTTTTTACCCTAACTATCTGCTTAAAGAAGCCTTAAATATTTTATGAAGAACTATAACACACTTCATCGGGACAAAAAAATTCATCAAAGGCAAAGGCTTAAAAAGCATAATTTATTTTAATCATTATAAGAGAAAAATAAGATATTATTTTTTATTAAAAATATGGGTAAAAATTTCAAAAAAAACAAAGATTACAAGTTTAAAAAAGAGCATAAAAAATTTGAATCCTTCAAAGAATACACACATGCAGAAGAAACATCCTTAGATTCTATAGATATATCAAAAAAAGGAAACGATTTTATCGTTTCTGGACTAATTGATCAGATAGAACAAACTGGTGGCCCAACAATTCTTCATCTAACAGATGGTACTGCAACACTTGCATTAAAAGCGTTTGAAGGAGCAGGCATCAGGGCATATCCTGAAATAAATGTCGGAGATGCAATAAAAGCAACAATAACTATACAAGAATACAATCAAGAACTCGAAGGTGAAGTAGTAAAATTGCAAAAATTAGATTCTGAGAATAAAAAACAGATTTTAGAAAACATAACAAAAATTCAAAGAAAAAGATCTGAAGTCGTTCCAAAACCATTTTTAGTGGAAGACCAAATCTTAGAAAAGTTGAAAGACCGTTTCTTTAAAGCAGCAACTGAAGTGCGCTTAGCAATTATTCAAAATCGTCCGATAATAATAAGACATCACAATGATACCGATGGTTATTCATCAGGGTATGCTTTAGAAAGAGCAATCTTACCACTGATAGTAAAACAACATAATTCTGTTAAAGCGGCTTGGGAATTTTACACGCGTTCTCCAATAAGCGCACCAATGTATGAAATTGAAGATTCAATAAGAGACACTGCACATTCTCTTTCAAGAGCTGCGAAATTTTCAAACAAAATGCCCCTCGTTCTAGTAGTAGACACTGGATCTGGAGAAAAAGATCTTCTTGGCGTTCAGCAAGGAAAAGTTCATGGAATCGATTTCATTGTAGTTGATCATCATGCCTTTGACAAAGATGTAATCTCAAAAGAAACAATAGTTCATATAAATCCCTTTCTTGTAAAAGAAGATGGCGCGAAGTTTTCAGCAGGAATGCTATGCACAGAACTTGCAAGATTCATCAATCCAGATGAAAATTTAAACATTCTCCAGATTCCTGCAATGGCTGGTCTGGCAGATAAAACAGACAACCCAAAAGCCATTGAGTCATATTTAAAGCTCGCAGAAAAAAAAGGATATACAAAATCTCTATTAAGCGACATTGCATTGGTGATTGACTTCGTCTCAGCAAAACTAAGATTTATGGAAGCCAGAGAATACATTGAAGTTCTTTTCGGAGAGCCAATGGAAAGGCAAAAAGCTCTGGTCAAGCTACTGGCGCCATACATACGAGATTTAGAAAGAAAAGGTCTTGAAATAGCAAAAGACTCCGCAGAAATTGAAAAAGTTAAAGATATTTCATTGCAAACAATTGAAATTGAAAAGACATATGCTCGTGGTTTCTATCCAAAACCAGGAAAGTGTGTCTCTATCTTACATGAAGATGGATATGAATCTAGAAAGATAAACAAAATTATCACTCTTGGTTTAATGGCAGACGCAATAACAATTAGAGCAAGCGCAGAATCAAACTTTTCAGTTAACGAACTAGTAACATATTTACAAAAAACAATCCCAAAAGCATTTGTTGAAGGTGGCGGTCATAAATATGCTGGTTCAATCAGATTCTTGCCAAACAAACAGACAGCAGTTATAAAAGAGATTAAAGAGTACATTAAGAGTCTTTAAAAACATTCAATTCTAAACAAATTCAGCCCGGATGGCACAGCGGTTACTGCGCAAGGTTGCTAAACTCTGTGACAAAAATGTCGCAAGTAGTAGATTTCTATTGGTATTTTAAAGATATAGAAGGGAAAGAATAGAAAATTGACTAATTTAATTCATAACTAGGTTATCCAGAGTTAACTAACAGACTAAGTTATAGCACAACCAAAGAATAACTAAGAGTTAATTGGCAATTTGGACTGAATTGGTGGAGTTAAAACTAAATATGAAACTAATCCTTCCAATGGACAAAACTTTAATCCTTTATTTCCTCGTTCATCTTTAGAAGAAACTGAATGAATTATATCCCAAGCGCCATTACCATAAAGTCTAAGACCAATAACATAAAGCAAGTATTTTGATCCATCCACACATGTAACTTCGGCTCTTTCAACAATAGGCAATTCAGGATTTGATGAACTTTCTAATCCGCTAAATTCGCGTAAGTGTCGAAATTGAGATTTATCCATAAAATCAGGTTTAATAGGGGGTTTATATTCTTTTATATAAATTCAGGCAATTACTTTTAATCAATTATAAATCTCCTTCTAAACGTAAGAGCTTAGCTTTCTAAAGCAATTTTACATGTATTCTAAAGTATAAT
>JBBTAG010000010.1:0-8798 GCA_038044345.1 Nanobdellota archaeon | reverse complement strand
GATTGTGTTAAGTCAATTTGCTAACTTGACGCTTTATGTTTGATATTATCAACAAAATTCTTTTATTCTCATTGATACATAACAATTGTGCTTTAAAACGAACAACTAATAAGGTGATAGCGATTGCGCACTATGTTAGATTTCTTTTCTTCTTAATAGATTTGCGTTTGTGACAACGCTTATTGATGATAATGCCATGGCTAGTTCTGCAACAACAGGACTTAATACGCCGGCTACAGCAAGTGGAATAGCGATAATATTATATCCGAATGCCCAAAATAAATTTTGTTTTATTTTTTTAAATGTTTCTTTAGATAAATTAATTGCTTGAACGACTCCGATTAGTGAACCTTTGACAAGCACAATATCTCCTACTTCAATCGCGATGTCACTTCCTGAACCCATGGCAATGCTGACATTGCTTTGTTTCAGTGCAGGCGCATCATTTATGCCATCTCCAACAAATGCAACCATGCCTCGTTTCTGTAATTCTTCAACTTTTTTTGCTTTTTCTTCTGGGAGCACATTTGCAATTACTTCATCAATGCCAACTTGTTTAGCAATGGCTTTAGCTGTTGTTTCATTGTCTCCAGTAATCATAACTGTTTTGTATCCTCTTTTCTTTAAAGCGCTGATAGCTTTGATGGAATCATCTTTTACTGCATCTGCAACTGCAACGGCGCCAATAACTTTAGAATTTTCTGCAACAATCATGGTGGTCTTGCCTTCCTCTTCCCAGCTTTTAATCTGACTTTCTATTAATTTGAAGGAAATTTTTTTCTCATTCATTAATGTTCTGTTTCCAACCACTATTTTTTTATTTCCAAGCTTGCCTTCTAAACCTCTTCCTCTCACTACGGAGAAATTAGTAAATTTCTTATAGTTTTTCAAGGCAGCTTTTGTAACAATTGCCTTAGCAATTGGATGTTCGCTCATATTCTCCAAACTTCCTGAAACTTCCCAGAAATAATTTTCTTTGACTTTGCTAATGAAGTCAGTCACTTCTGGTTTACCTTTAGTTATGGTGCCAGTTTTATCGAATGCAATAATTTTAACTTCTTTCATTGTTTGAATTGCTTCTCCTTTTCTAATCAATATACCTCTCTTTGCTCCCATCCCAGATCCAACCATCAATGCAATTGGTACCGCAAGGCCTAGAGCACAAGGACAGGCAATAACAAGAACAGAAATTGCTACCCCTAGAGATCTACTTAAATCTGATGAGAAAATTATCCAGCCTATAAATGTAATTGCACTAAGAATCAATATTGCAGGAACGAAAATATTAGTGACTTTATCAGCAACTTTTTGAATAGGCACTTTTGTTCCTTGTGCAGATTCAACAAGATCTATGATGTGCGCCAGGAAAGTGTCTCTCCCTATTTTAGTTGCTTTTACATATAAAATGCCATCTTGATTAATAGTTGCACCTATAACTGTATCTTTTATCTTCTTTTCAACTGGCATGCTTTCTCCAGTAATCATGCTTTCATCAATTGCGCTTTGTCCTTTTGTGACAACGCCGTCAGTTGGTATTTTTTCTCCTGGCCGAATAACAATAATATCACCTATCTTAACTTCACTTATCGGGATTTCAATTTCTTCTTTTCCTTTTAAAATGCGGGCTTTTTTAGCACCCAATTCAAGAAGCTTTTTAATTTCTTGACTTGCTTTGCCACGTGCTTTAGTTTCTATGTACTTTCCTGCAATGAATATAGACATAATCATTGCTGAAACGCCAGAATAGTCTTGAATTTTAATGAAAAATGCTAAAATTCCTGTTGCGTAGGCTATAATTGTTCCTAGTGCGATAAGGGAGTCCATGCTGAAATAAAAACTGATGAATCCTCTCATTCCAGCCCTGATTGTCTGCCATCCAAATATGAATATAACTGGAAATCCGATAAGTAAGATGATAAGTGATGTGTAATTACCAAGAGGCATAATTTGAAAGAATCTTTCCAGTATCATAAGTATTGCAATTGGAACTGCAAATATCCATGCTCCCCAAAGTCTTATCTTCCAAAGTCGCATCTCTTGCTCTTCAAGTGATTCTATGTGATGTTTGTGTTCCATAACTATCCTTTTTGTATTTCTACTGCCTTATATCCGGTTTTTGCAACTGCTTGCTTTAGCGCCTCTTCAGAAACAGTATCTTCAGCTTCGACAATACTTTTGTTAGTCATTAAGCTGACTGAAACGTTTTTTACGCCCTGAATTTTTCGCAGACTTTTTTCAACGTTTCCCGCACATGAAGCGCAGTGCATTCCAGAGATTGTTATTTTAAATTTTTTCATTTCTTCCTCCCGAATTATTTAATGAATAGCATATCTTTTTTATCTTACATGAATTGTTTTTTTTACACCAAGACTCGCATTTTTCTGTATCTTTTTTATCTTTGTGCATGCCGCAGCATTCGGTACAAATATAATTAATGGAATCTTTAATCAAATGATTCATTTTTTCCTGCCTTTGCCTTGCAATTGATTTGTCAGCCAGATTATAAATAAAATTAGGGCAATTAAAATAAGTATCATGAGGAACCATCCGAATATCCACATAAAGCCAAACCCTCCATAGAACCCGCCCATCATATCCCCATAACCTCCAAATCCCATCATCCCGAATCCTCCAAAAACCAACAGAATGAGCAGGGCAATTATTATTGCAAAAAGAATACTATTATCTTTATTCATATTTCTTTTCCTCCTGATGCAGGATATGAATGCAATGTTGGGACATATGCTTGTCTATTAACCACATCAGAGGTTTTATTGTCTCTTCGTTTAATTTATAATACCTGAATTTGCCTTCAATCTCCGATATTACAAAGCCGCATTGCCTTAACCTTGATAAATCGTGTGAGGCTGCAGTTTGATCTATTTTTAGCTCATGGATTATCTCTGAGACATTCTTTTTTCCATTTCGTAAAAAATTTATTATTTTCAATCTGGACTCTGACACCAACGTGCCAAAAAATATCTTGTATGCTCCGTAGATTTCTTTTTCACTGAAACCTTCACTATGACATTGGTGTAATATGGTTTTATTTATCATATGATTATTTGATACATATAACTATTTAAATGTTTCCATTGACATGGCAGGTAACATTTATTAGGGATGTTATATTTATTAAGAAATGGATAAAAAGGAGAATAAATATGCTTTTGTTTATGAAAATTCTAATTTTTACAAAATAAGAATATTTATCTTTGCGCTTGTTTTCATTTTAATTTTATTAGCCCTTATAATTGCCTTTAGGGAAACCCTTTGGCAGGCAGCCAAACAGAATAATTTGATACAGTCCATAGTAAGTCTTACAAGACTGAAGTCTGTTGAGTTGAATGTAAGCGATCTTTTTTTTGCAGGTTTGCTTGGCGGTCTTTTTTTTATACTGATGCCTTTGGAAGTCATGTTTTATTCAAGCATAATCAAAGGAAGCAGTCCTTTACTTTCAATATTCATGATGACCTCAGGATTTGTGTTGGCACAAGCGATAAATTATTATGTCGGCACCAAGTTTAGCCCGCTGGTAATGAATTTTGTCTCGAGAAAGAAAGTTTACAGCGTTAGAAGGTTTATTAACAAACATGGAAGTTATGGAATATTTTTAATTAATTTAAGCCCGCTGCCTTCAGAAATTTTGACTTTTGCTTTGGGTCTTGCAAAGTACAATGTGTATAGAATGTTCATGTTTGTCATTCTTGGGACTTTGTTGAAATATCTGGCAATAGCGGGCATTGCTCTAATTTTCTAAAATGATAGATTTTTATACTATTTTTAATTTAATTGAACAATGGAAAACTTGGATATAACTCTCAAGGGGGTAGTTCCTTTTGAAAAGACTATTAATTTGAAGGAAGTTTTGGGGAGGGAAGTAATCTCAAAAAACGGCCGCATTGTTGGAAGAGTTCATCAAGTAAGAATGGCGGATAATGGAATGCATGTTGAAGGGATTCTAGTTTCAAGGGGTTTTTTTAGAAGTAAAATATTTTTGAGTGAAGGATATATAAATAAATTAACTGAGGATTCAATCGTTCTTAACATAGACCCTTTTATTTTGTTCAAAAACTTGAAAGTTGTAAGCTCGCAAGGAGAAGTGATTGGCAAAGTGGTTGATTTTGTAAGAAGCGACAACACTAATGATGTTTCTGCCTTAATTGTGAAGGGATTCATGCGAGGAAAGTTTAATATCCCCTCTTCTTTTGTAAAATCAGTTGGTTATTCTATCATATTAAAACAAAGCTATGAACCACCAAAAAAACATTTCTGGAAAAGAACTTGAAGGGACAATTACTTCTGATGATATTTTGGGAAAGGATGTCATTGACTTAGACGGGAGATTTATAGGCATAACTGAAAAAATATTTATTCATCCTGAGACTCTGGATTTTGTAGGAATATCTGTTGACAAGGGATTTTTGAGAAAGGGCTTGTCAATAGGTTCTAAATTTATAGAGAGGGTTGCTTCCCATGCAATATTTTTAAAAATAAGCATATCTAATGAAATTAGAGGCCTGAAAGTTTTTGACAAAAATGGAAAAAAGATTGGCAAGGTTATTGGGGTTAATCTAATTGGATCTGGAAATGAGATAGATGCCATAGAAGTGGCTTCTGCTATAGGCTCAATAGGGGTTGGAAAAAAGCTTGTGATTTTATCAAAATATATTGACAAGGCAAATTATAATATTCTTTTGAATGTAACCAAGAAGGAAGTTATGGACATGCAAATTGTTTAAATGTAAGTTTGATGCCATAAAGCAAATATTTATATGCCTGCTAATTGATATAAGTGCATATAAATTTGGGAGGTATATAAATGAAAGGTAAAGTAAAATTTTTTAATGAAGGTAAGGGATTTGGATTTATAGCTGGCGAAGATGGAAAAGAATATTTTGTCCATAATACTGGGTTGAATCCTGGAGTGTCAATTGCTAAAGATGATTCTGTTACGTTCGAGATAGAACAGGGAGATAAAGGTCCTAAGGCGTCTAAAGTTTCTAAAGAATAAGTATTTTTTGTGTTTTGAAAAATTCTTAAGTATTTTATTTGAAATTTTTATGTTATTGGTCACATCCATCTTTGGCTCTTTTCATAGAGTATCTTTTTATTATTTTTAGATGCTAAATAGGTTGATAAGATGCCTTTTAATCGAATTTATAAATAATAATAACTAATTATATCTATGAGTTTAATAAAAGTGTTGCCTATCTTTCCCGAGTTTCTTCCTTCATATTGGAGTTTTAGATATGCTCTTGAGTTAGTGAAAAAGAAGGCAATAATGCCCCCCTTGGGATTAATCACTGCGTTGGCAATGCTTCCCGGACAATATTTTGATATCCAAAAAGTTGTTGACCAGAATGTAAGAAAAGTAACAGATGAGGAGATAAAAGATGCAGACATTATTATGTCTTCAGCAATGATTGTTCAAAAAGTACCCTTAGAAGAACTAGCGGATAGAGTTCATTTCTTTGGAAAAAAATTTGTAGTTGGCGGTCCTTATGCCTCGACTAGTCCTGAAGAAGTTTCAAGGTATGCAGACCATCTGGTTTTAGGCGAAGCTGAAAGTGGCAGTCTGGATGCATTTATATCGGATTTATTAAATGGACAACCAAAAAAGATATATAAAAGTGGAGGATTACCTTCCTTAGATAAAACACCTCTACCTCTTTTGGATAGAATAGATTTAAAACATTACACCTCAGGAGCCATCCAATTTTCAAGGGGCTGTCCATATGATTGTGAGTTTTGTGATATTACTCAACAATTTGGAAGAAAACCGAGAACAAAATCCCCAGAACAGATGATAAGAGAATTTGATTCTTTACATAAAGCTGGCTGGATGGATCCTGTTTTTCTTGTTGATGATAATTTTATAGGGAACATAACTAAAATTAGAGAATTGCTTCCTTTTATTCAATTATGGCAGGAAACAAATGGTTATCCTTTTAGTTTAACAACAGAAGCAAGTATGAATATTGCGAATGAAAATAACAAAGATATCTTAGAAAAAATGGTTAATGCGGGGTTCCGTAAAGTTTTTGTTGGGATTGAAACCAACGATCAAGAGGCTTTAGAGAAAGCCAACAAGGGACAAAATTTGGGTAAAACTTCCTTATTAGACAAAGTAGAAACTATGCAAAGGTATGGATTAGAAGTTATGAGCGGATTTATTATAGGTCTTGATGGGGAAAAATCAGATGCAAGCAGGAATATGCTAAACTTCATTCAAGAATCAGGAATACCTACTGCGATGGCAGGACTTCTAACCGCTCTGCCTGGAACAAACCTCTATTATAGATTACAAAAAGAAGGTCGTCTTTTAGGAGAATCAAGTGGAAACAACACTCATAATTTAGGTTTTAATTTTAAGACAGAACAGGATGAAAAGAAACTCATTGAAGATTATAAATGGTTGTTAAAAGAATTATATTTAAACAAAGAGAATTATTGGAAACGTGTAAGGACTCTTGATTCTAGAAGGGGGCTTTTCCATAGGAATAATTCACAGATTGAAAATGGGCTCAGGGCAGCAGGCATATTATTGGCTGAGAGTGTTTCTGTAAGTCCAGACTTTGAATTTCTTAATTATCTTGGTAAAACTGCATTAACACATCCGTATAGAATTCCAGAAGTAATAGGCAGGGCTGCGGAGCTTAGACACTTTAGAATTATTACTGAAAATATGCTCGAGGTTGCAAATTATCAGACAAAAACAGAAAAGCTCTATGAAGATTTTCGTTCCAGAGTAGAAGGATTAAGAGGGTGCTCTTCTGTAAACTGGCACAAAGTGGTAGAGTTGGAGCAAAGAGTGTTAAAAAATGCGAGAAGAAGTTATAATAAAATTCATGATGACTTCAAAAAAGACGCTCAAAAATATAGTGATCATTTGGCAAAAAGAATATCTGATTTCAAAGAGAGACATCACTTGGAACGAAGGACAGTCCAATATTAAACCTTATTTTATCTATTTTGACTATTGGGTATCTTCGTCGTCTGAATCATCATCAGAATCATCTTTATCATATTCTTAATCAGAATCATCTGAAATCTCAAGCGCATCAAGTGTTTCAAGAATTTTGTCTAATTTGGTGTTAATCTGATTAAATTGTTCTTGGGAAATTCCAGAATTTGAAGATGTATTACCATTTCTTGGACTAAAACCGTTTCCTGAATTATTATTTCCAAAACATTCACTGCAAAGCACAGGTTTGTTTCCAGTTGGTCTAAATGGAACTTGACATTGCTTTCCGCATTTACTGCAAGTGGCATCATGCATCTCTCTTGGGCCATCAAACTTTCTTTTGCCACCGCCAAAACTTCTTCCACCAAATCCTCCACGGCTTCCACTAGATCTACCTCTATTTCCACTGAATCCTCTATTGCCCTGTCTGAAATTTCCCATAATAGTTGGTTAAAAAGACAGTATTTAAACTTGCGTAATGATAGAACGCCCTGACCACTTTCCTGACACTTTTGACCAATTTTAGAGTGTGATTATATACAAGTTTTGTACAAGATTTATTATATTTTAAAGTATTTATAGGTCAGCAACAACTTGATGGCAGATGCAGACCATGTGACTACATATGGCTACATTAAATGTTAATTTATTTTTAGTGTGGTCATAAAATTATGACTACAACATAGTAAAATTTATAAATAATGTAGTCTTAAGATAATCATGGCTCATACAGAAGTTCAGGAGAAAAATGGAAGCAAATATTACTATAGGGTGAAAAACTTTAGGGATGGTAAAAGCATGAAAAAAGAAAGAGTTTATTTGGGAGTAAACTTAAAAGAAGATGAATTAAAGAAAAAGGAAAATGAAGCCGACAAAAAACTAAATGTGTTAACTGTAATCTTATCAGATGAAGATAAGATTTTTCTTGGAAAGATAAAAAGGGACTTCAGTAAAGAACCAAAAGAGAATTATGAGAATAGATACGAATCTTTCTGTTCACTATTTGCCTACGATTCTACAGGTATTGAAGGCAATACAATGACATTGGAAGAGACTTCATTTCTTTTATTCGAAGGAATAGTTCCAAAGGAAAAGTCTTTAAGAGAGGTACATGAAGTAATAAATCATAAAAAAGCGTTTGATTATATATTAAGTTATAAAGGAGATATTACAAAAGAGTTTATATTAAAATTACATGAGTTGGTCGTGCTTAATACTTTAAGACAGGATTTGATTTCTCAAATAGGCAAATATAGAACTGTGCAGGTATTTGTTGGAAGATCTATTCCTCCAAAACCGCAAGATGTTCCAGATAAAATGGGGGGCTTGTTAAGATGGTATTCTTCAAACAAAAAAAGTATTCATCCATTAGTTTTAGCTTCGCATTTCCACACTGAGTTTGAAAAAATACATCCCTTCGTTGATGGAAATGGAAGAGTTGGAAGATTACTAATGAACTTTATTTTATATAAGAATAAATTTCCTATGATAAACATTCCAAAAAAAATGAGGTTTAGGTATTATGAAGTTTTGCAGGATGCTCAGTATAAAAACAATCTTAAGCCATTTGTAAAATTTCTAATTAGTATATTAAAGAGAGATAAACTGAGATTCTAATTAAAGGTTTACGCCCGGACCAGAAACAACCCTATCGTGCGATTTTCGTGGGCTGTTTTTTCTGTAATGTTTCACTATCAATAAAATAATCGGTTTTTAAAAGGATTGTCGCACAACAAGGGATATTTTGGATTGGAGGCATTAGTTCATCAGAAGTAAAAACTGCTCTGTCCGAATTGAATAAATCTCAATCTGGCAAATAAAAAAAGTTTGA
>JBBTAG010000009.1:0-1877 GCA_038044345.1 Nanobdellota archaeon | reverse complement strand
TTGTTTAAAATATATTTATATTTAATGAGTAATTATTATATATTAATTGAAAATCTTTCTTTTTGAACAAATCTTCCCTTCTTAAATATTCTGCCTTGAACACCAAATCATTAAAATTATCATTAAATGAGCATGAAATAGAATTGCCTACTCTCTTTAGTCCTACTACTCCTTCTTTTTCCAATATTTTTATAGCATTATAGGCAGATTTATAATTTATTTTCCTTCGTAAAGCTATCTTGCGAATGCTGAACGTTTCTTCCCTGTTGCTTATTAAAAATTTTAGTATCTCTGTTGTTTCATTAACCATCTTAGACCATAATATTATGGTTAATTGCCATATATAAACTTTTCTCTTATTTTTAGAATAAATATTCACCGCAATTCATTTGTCCACTAAAGATGGACAAGGTTCCTGCGAATTTTTAACTAACTCAAAAATCATTCTCATCAAGAATTCTTTTCAATTTCATCTGCTGATACATATAATATGCAAATCCCCCTCCAAGAGCAAGAATTACAGCAAATACAACATATGTAAATAGTTTTATATTATTACCTGAAAGTGTTCCACCAGCTTGAGCTTGGACTTGATCAATTGCTTGCTTGCAATCAGAAATAGCCCTATCTAATTTATCTTCCGCGCCTATAAAATCCTTATTATCATACAAAGCTTTTGCTTCATCCAGTAAAGATTGAATATTTGTGCATACTTCATTACTAATTATAAGCTGTTCTGCAAAGACAATCTTACTTTCAGTCACCTGCCCTTCTCTAACATTGATATATGCCTTGCCATAATCCGTATAACTCGGACTTTTGACGCTTGCATTGACACTAAACTCATATACTCCATTTTCAGTTATGTTTATTTCAACAACCAAACTAGTGCTTTTCTTTTCCCCAGGAACTAACAAGACAAAAAAGTCCTGAGTAAAATAATATTTTATATTAACAATTAAAGTACCATTTTTTCCTATAGTCCCAGATAGGGAAATATTCGTTAAATTAACCTGCCCATTATTCTCCAAAGTTATTGGCAATATCACATTTCCAGACTTGTTTACAAAGATTGGTTCAGGCAGCAAAAGCTTCAATGAAACAGGCTTTATTACAGTAATCCTTCCTCCTCCACCACCTCCTCCAGAAGATGCAGCGGCAGGTGTCGAACCTGCGCTTGCCGTAACAGTTATATTAATTATTTGAGAATCAATTGAATAATTGTTTGCATCCCTCACAGTCAGATTTATTGAATTATTTCCAACGACCGATGAAACAGCATTAACGCTTAAAGAAAAAACAGTCACATTGCCATTAACTTCCTGGCTAGTAACATTTATCCAACTAGCATTTGTTGTCAAAGTTAAAGTTTCATTATATACTCTTTTATCAGGAATCAATAAATCATTATCGCTTGCATTGGCATAAATTGTTGTGAGAACACCTACAACCGCACTTCCATTATTTAAATTTATAAGTGTAACATTATCATTGCTGTTATTCACAAAAAAAGATATTACCGTTGAATTTGTGCCAGCAGGATTGTTTGAATCCGAAAGACTTATATTGATAGAGAAATTACCAACCGCCGAATCTGTAACAGTGAAATTTACAAATGCAGATACATTAAGTGTTATGCTTACATTAATAGGCAATGTCACTGAATTTGTTAATGTAGAATTAAATGTAAACCAACTATAATTGGCAGATACTGTAAGATTATTCGTTTCGTCTGTATCGCTCACATTTATGTAACAGCTAAAAACTGAATTTTCAGTCGTATTTCTTTCATTGTTACAAACATACATGAAATAAGGCATAGAATTAATATTTAAAACCGTAAAATTCACAGTATATGAAGTTGAAGCATTTTTTGG
>JBBTAG010000008.1:0-5280 GCA_038044345.1 Nanobdellota archaeon | reverse complement strand
TATATAAGCTTTATGGAGTAACTTTATAGTATTAAATCTTATTCGGAGATACTATACTTTTGTAACAATAAGATATTACAATTGTAACAAATAAATAATCTTTAAGTTTCATAATCGAGCGTCGAAAAGTTTAAATACACGTATGTGTACACATACGTGTATGGCAACAAAAACAATAACAATAATGGATGATGCGTATATGCTTTTATTGAGAAATAAAATGAAAAGCGAGAGCTTTTCTGAGGTAATCAGAAGACATTTTACGAGAAAGAGAAACATAATGGAATTCGCTGGAGCATGGAAAGATATGAGTGATAAAGAGGCTGAAGAGCTTAAGAGAAATATAGAAAATATAGGAAAAAGAATGACTATTGAATTAGCGAGGAAATTAAAAAAATTACAATGATTCTTTTAGATTCGGATTGTATTATAGATTTTTTAAGAGCAAAGGAAAAAGCAGTTGAGATAATTAGTAAAAATAAAGACAATATAACGACAACGGAGATAAATAAATTTGAAGTTTTTTTAGGCGCTTATTTAAAAAAGAATAATGCTGAGAATGAATTAAAAAACACAGAATGGTTTTTTAATAATCTTTCTGTTCTTCCTTTTGATGCTGGATGCGGCCAGATATCTGCAAAAGTTTTAGCTAATTTAATGTTGGTTGGAGATCAAATAAATCAAAATGATTGTTTGATTGCTTCCGTTATGATAAAGAATGGAATAGATTCTATAATTTCGAACAATAGGAAGGATTTTTCAAGAATAAAAGGAATAAATGTAATTTCTTATTAGTTTTTCTTTTGAAAAACATTACCGAAATATTTAAATACTTAACACTTTAAAGTGTTATATGAAGGAAAACAGAATATGGACAAAAAAAGCGATAGAAGTAATAGACAAAAGATTGAAGGGAAAGAAGCTCAGTCAGCAGGATTCCAATTATCTTTCTAGGTTTGTGAGGCCTAAACTTAGGGACATTATGTTAATCAATGCACCAGCATTATTGAATAGATTGGAATATAATAGAAAATCTCTGATGATAGAAAGAAAAATAAAAGAAATTATTTTGAAAAATGTTAATAATATAGATTCTATTGTAATATGCGGCTCTGCGATACAAACTAATTATAGAGAATATAATGATATAGATGTAATAATAGCCACAAGAAAAATTATTGGAAAAGGAAATAAGAAAAATATTATTGGATTGGTTGTTTCTGAAGCTGGCAAAAATAATCTCAATTTGGATGTTCAGATTTATTCTAAAGGTTCGATATTAGAGCAATATAAGAATAATCCTTCATTAATCTATCAATTAAAAGATTCTAAGGCAATATATGGAAATATTAATGTAAATGATAAGATAAGTTTGTCAAATATTGACTTAAAGATGAAACTTGATTGGAGCGAAGATTTAGATATAAATTGTGATGCTGATGAAATATATTTGGCGATTAGAAATGCCATGCTTGTCCTTTTACTCATGAATAGAATTATAGATAACTACCAATTAAAACAAAATATCTATAATCTTCTTGGGCAGAATTTATTGGACAAATTGAGAAAGAATGAAGCTTCTAAAATAGAAAAAGAAATTGCTTTGAACTACTTGAGAACCATTATTAAATATTTGAATTCAGAGTTGGATAAGAAAAAATGGGAAAAAATAGAGATAGAGAATCATTAATCAGAATGATAGTTAATAGTGTGGTTCATGAAATTGTAGCAAAGCATACAAATAGATCTGAATCTAAGCATTTTTTGGAATCTGAAGTAATTGAATACAGGGGAAAAACCAAGGAAAATGCGGAGAGCCATAATTGGAACAATGACGATAAATCATATATAAAAGAAAAAGCATTGAATAGGATAAGGGAGAGACTGGCAAAAAAGTATTACGATGTTAAGTATTCTGAGAAGGAATTACTTGAAAGATTGGAAAAACTTATGAATGAAATTATGTCTGGACTTTCATAAAGTTTAAATAGTATACATTTTATGTATATACAGAAGATAGTAACATACAAAATGACGGACATATTTGACGCGAAGATATTATGCAAAAATTGCGGGGTTCAGATGAAACAGACAATTGTGAATAAAAATGGACTTGAGTTGAGAGCTGTTTCATGTTCAAAATGCGGGGATAAGATAATTCATCCAGCGGATTTGAATGGAATGGAGCATTTTAAAGATTTGAAAGACAAGAAATTCAACGTTAAATTGCGAATGGTTGGAAATAGCCATGCAATATCTATTCCAAAACAGATAATTGACTTTATGAATGAGAGGCAGAGAGAGATGCATAGAGATGTGCATAGGCAAATGCAAGACGTTAGGTTAATGTTTGATGATTTTGATACATTGAAATTAAGTTTTTTTGACGATATGGACGATATTGATGAAAATCTTGACGACGTTGATGAAAATCTTGACGACGTTGATGAAAATCTTGATGATGCGGAAAATGAAGATGTTGATGATGAGAGAGATAATGGAAGGGTTAGAAGAAAAGTGAGAAATGATGGAAAAGGAAATGTGGATATTGTGGAACAGGAAAATTTAAATTATCCTGAAAGAGGAGTTAGAGGTGTTAGAATTAAAAAAATAAGGAGAAGAGTAGGAAGGTAATTATGATAAAAAAAAATAATAATAATGATTCAGTGAAATTGAAAGTTGTAGAAGCATTGCAAGACGATGCATATAAAGGCATTGCCAGAATAGATCCTAATTTAATGAAAGCTCTGGGATTGAACAGAGGAGACATTATTTCTGTAAAAGGACAGAGAGAGACTGTTGCGATTGTTGATAGAGCTTATCCTGCTGATGTTGGTGAAGGAATAATTAGAATTGATGGACTGATTAGGAGAAATGCAAAGACTGGTGTGGGCGAGATTGTAATTGTAAAAAAAGCAGCTGCGAAACCTGCTCAAAAAGTTACAATTGCCCCAGCGCAGCAAGGAATAATGGTGCATGCTGACCCTGAAATGTTAAAAAATGGTTTATTGGGAAGAGCAGTTTCAAAAGGAGATATTATCTCTCTTGGTGGAGTTCAAAGAAGAAAAGAAATGGGTGATGGATTCCCAGATATGTTCGGAGATTTTGGAGATTTATTTGGTGGATTTGGATTTTCTGGATTTCAGCAAATAAAGTTTTTGGTTGTGAATATAACTCCGGCGCAGATATGTTTTATTAATGAAAATACTGAAGTGACTTTGAATTCTAAAGCGACTGACATTACGGAGGAGACTGTTCCAGATGTAACTTATGAAGACATTGGTGGATTGACAGAAGAAGTTAGAAAAATAAGAGAAATGGTTGAATTGCCATTGAAACATCCTGAAATATTCGATAAACTTGGAATTGAACCTCCGAAAGGAGTTATATTGCATGGTCCTCCTGGGACGGGAAAGACTTTACTTGCAAAAGCAGTTGCTAATGAAACCGAGGCTAATTTTATTTTGTTGAATGGTCCAGAAATTATGAGTAAATTTTATGGAGAGAGTGAGAAAAAAGTAAGGGATATTTTTGAAGAAGCAGAGAAAAATGCCCCGTCAATTATATTTATTGATGAAATAGATGCAATTGCTCCAAAAAGAGAAGATGTTACTGGAGAAGTTGAAAGGAGAGTAGTGTCACAATTATTGACATTGATGGATGGTTTGAAAAACAGAGGAAGAGTTGTTGTGATTGGAGCAACTAACAGGGTTAATTCGCTTGATCCAGCTTTAAGAAGGCCTGGAAGATTTGATAGAGAGGTTGAAATTTCAGTTCCTGATAAAAATGGAAGATTGAATATATTGAAAATCCATACAAGAAATATGCCTTTGATAGCACAGATAAAAAAAGTTTATTTGGAGAGGAAAGTTGGGAGTCTGATTCAAGATTTGAAAAGTTTTGAAGAAGAATCAAAGATTGCAAATGATTTAGAAAAGAAAAATGAGATAAGTAAGAGAATTGAAGAGATAGATACACAGTTGTCTTACCTTAAACCATTTTTAGCTCAATTGACTGGAGATGATAAAAAAGATGAAAAAATATTTAAGAGTTTTAGCAATAGGGACCAAGATAATTTAATATCTATTTTCAAAGAAGGTGCTCTTGATGCTCTTGCTTCTAGGACTCATGGGTTTGTTGGTGCAGATTTATCTGCGTTGGCAAAAGAAGCTGCAATGAATGTGCTGCGAAAAATATTACCAAGTTTGAAATTGCAAGAAGATACCGCTATTCCAAAAGAAGTACTTGACAAAATAATTATTGTTAATGATGATTTTGATGAAGCATTGAAAGTTGTTAGGCCAAGCGCGATGAGAGAGGTACTTGTTGAGGCTCCGAACATTGGCTGGAATGATATCGGAGGATTGGAGAAAACAAAACAATCTTTGAAAGAGGCAGTTGAATGGCCAATACATAGAGCTGATGACTTTAAGAAATTAGGGATAAGACCCCCAAGAGGGATATTATTATACGGTCCTCCTGGAACTGGAAAGACTTTACTTGCAAAAGCAGTTGCAAAAGAATCGGAAGCGAATTTTATTCAAGTTAAAGGACCATCATTGCTTTCGATGTGGGTGGGAGAAAGCGAAAAAGGAATTAGAAAAGTTTTTGAGAGAGCCAGGCAAGTTGCTCCATGTATTGTATTTTTTGATGAGATAGATGCTCTTGCTGGAAGGAGAGGAATTGAAACTGGAACAAAAGTGACAGAAAGAGTTTTGAATCAGCTGCTTGCGGAAATAGACGGACTTGAAGGGCTGAAAGATGTGACAATAATTGCTGCTACTAACAGGCCTGATATGTTGGACCCTGCTTTATTGCGTCCAGGAAGATTTGATAGAATAATATTGGTAGATGTTCCAGATGCTGAATCAAGGAAGAAAATATTAGATGTTCATACTAAAAATACTCCTTTAGATAAAAGTGTTGACTTAAAAGAGCTCGTTATTCAGTCAGAGGGATTTGTCGGAGCAGATATTGAAGGATTAGTTCTTGAAGCAGCAATGAATGCTCTTCGCA
This sequence comes from Nanobdellota archaeon, assembly GCA_038044345.1. Classification (GTDB taxonomy): domain Archaea; phylum Nanobdellota; class Nanobdellia; order Pacearchaeales; family GW2011-AR1; genus VGKP01. The sequence goes on along the minus strand of JBBTAG010000008.1, from coordinate 264 downwards.
ATAACAAGAAAATAGTTACAAAAACAGACTTTGATGAAGCATTGAGTAGAGTCAAACCTTCAGTGTCAGCTGATACAGCAAAGAGATATAAGAAGTTGGAAGAATATTATTTGAAGTCTGCAAAAGCAGGACTGGAAGTCGGGCCTATTTATACTGGGTAAATATTGTGGTAATGTTATATTACATTACAAATTATATTGATGAAAAAGAAGATACTGTATACTAAAAGGGATATGATTAAATAGTCAAATCTCCTCCTTTTTA
>JBBTAG010000007.1:0-4037 GCA_038044345.1 Nanobdellota archaeon | reverse complement strand
TGTATGGCCGTTGTTGGTGACAGAAATGGGCATGTTGGAATTGGCTATGGAAAAACAAAAGAAACCTTGCCTGCAAGGGCAAAGGCTTTAAGGAAAGCAAGATTAAACATTATTAAAATAACTCGGGGCTTTGAGACACAGGAAGAAAAGTCTGCCTTTCCGCACACTGTTCCTTTTGTTGTAGAGGGAAAATGTGGCTCTATAAGAATAAAATTAATTCCCGCTCCAAGAGGGACAGGATTGGTTATAGGGGATCAAGGCAAAAAAGTACTAATATTAGCTGGAATTGATGATGTATATGCCGTGACAAAGGGTCAAACAAGAAGCACATTTAACGTAGCAAAGGCAATCATTGATGCCCTTCAAAAAACAAACAAGGTGATATTAAAATGATAATAGTGATAAGAATTTCAGGTTTAGTTGAAATACCTAAAGACGTTCAAGAGACTTTGTATAGAATGAGATTAAGAAAGAAATACACTGCAATTTTGTTAAAAGAAACTGAAGAAAATATAAAATTATTGAAGGTAATCAGAAATTTTGTTGCCTATGGAAAGATAAATGATGAAACTCTCTCTCTTCTTTTGCAAAAAAGAGCAAAATCTTCCAATAAAGCTAAAATTGAACCAAAAACAATAATCGAGCAACTGAAGAATAAAAATTTATCTGATATAGGAATAAAACCTTTTTTTGGATTACATCCACCAAGAAGCGGAATAGATTCAAAGATACATTTTCCAATAAAGAAAGGGGTTCTTGGAGATAATAAAGAAAAAATAAATGATCTCGTAAGGAGGATGTTATAATGTCTCAGGCAGGGTTTATGTGGGAATGTAGTTGTGGATTTACAGAATATAGCGAAGAAGAAATTGAAGAGTGTTCGCAATGTGGAAAAATAAATAGTTTCATTAAAATGCCTGAAGAAATAGTGGAAGAAAGAGAGAGAGAAATGATTGAAGAAGCTCAAAATGCAAAACCAGTTAAATTAAACAAGTCAACAAAAATAAAATCGGCAAAATCAAAGTCATCAAGAGAGAGAAAGAAAAAATGAAAATAAAAAAAAGAAGAAAACCGAATAGATATCGAGGAGGTCAGACGGCAAAGCGCGGGCGCAGATCTAGGACACGTGGATCTGGAAATCAAGGCGGAGTTGGAATGGCTGGCACAGGTAAAAGAGGAGATCAGAAAAAAACTCTTGTAATAAAATTAACTGGCGGTAACAACTATTTTGGAAAAGATAAAACTCTGCGTAGAGGCAATATTGCAAAAAAATTAGACGTAATTAATCTATCGGACATTGAGAAAAAATATAAGGATCATTCCGAGTTAATAGACCTTTCAGGTTATAAAATTTTAGCTGTTGGCGATATAAAAACAAAATTAAAGATAAAAGCATTTGCAGCATCCAAATCAGCATTAGACAAAATAAAAAAAGCCGGTGGAGAAATAAGCATAAAAAATTTTGAAGAAAAGGAAGACAAAATAAAAAAAGTAGAAACCAAGGTTTAAAAACTTCTTTTTTCATTTACCAAATATGAATATAAAAACGATTTTACACAATCTGCCTGAAGTTAAACACCCGATAGAAAAAAAGCTGGCATTTAATCAAAAACTTAAATGGACATTAATCATTCTAGTTGCTTTTTTTGTTTTGGCTAACATTCCACTATTTGGTTTAGGGCAAAATTCACTTACGCGATTCGAATATCTTGCCATTGTACTTGGAACTGATTTTGGTAGTATAATCAGTTTAGGTATTGGTCCAATAGTTATGGCTTCTATTATATTGCAAGTTTTAGTTGGTTCCGGAATATTAAAGATTGATGTTACAACGTCAGAAGGTAAAAGATATTTCCAAGGTTTACAAAAACTAGGAGTCTTCTTTTTCATAATATTTGAAGCTATGGTTTATGTTGTCATGAAAGGTCTTCAGGCAGATCCTGCTCTTGGAAGCATAGGCCCACTTATTTTAATAATCCAGTTAATTTTGGGTGGTTTGGCGATTATGTTTATGGACGAAGTCACAACAAAGTGGGGGTTCGGTTCAGGAGTTTCCATATTTATCGTTGCAGGTGTCTCTTGGAGAGTTTTTAATGGTTTAATACAATTTATTGGCCCTGCGGGAGAAAATTGTCTCGCCGACTTTTCTGGAACACCTTGCACAGGTAAAATTCTCGTCATAGTCCAGTCAATCATAAATCCTGCTCCAAAAGAATTAATGGTTGCAGTTGCTGCAATCCTCGTTACAATATTAATCTTTTTAGCAGTCGTTTGGGCTCAGAGCTTAAAGGTTGAAATTCCGCTTAGCTATGAAAGACTTCGCGGATATGGTATGAAATGGCCCCTCGCATTTTTTTATGCATCTGTTATTCCAGTTATTTTAGCTGCGGCGCTCGTAGCAAATCTTCAGCTGTTTGGAGGGTTGTTGGAAAATTCTCTTGGACATGCAACAATAATCGGACATTTCCAAAATGGACAAGCAGTTTCAGGGTTGGCCTTCTGGTTGGGCAGTTCAAACATTGTCGAAACATTGATAAGAAGTGAAGGCATTAGCACAGTGCCCATATCAATCTTTATTCAGGCACTGACACATATTATTTTCTTTATGGCAATTTCAGCCATATTTGCAGTTCTTTGGGTAAAAACTGCTGGAATGGATGAATCAAGTCAGGCAAAGAAAATTATTGCTTCAGGTTTGCAAATTCCAGGTTTCAGAAAAGATCAAAGAGTCCTAGAGTCTATATTAAAGAGATACATTTTACCATTAACAATAATGGGCGGTCTTGCTGTCGGTGCTTTATCAGCTTTTGCAGATACTTTAGGCGCTTTAACTTCAGGAACAGCATTATTGCTTGCAGTTATGATTCTTTATCAATTATATCAGAATATTGCCCAGCAGCACGCGGTTGATATGCATCCAGCATTGAAGAAGATGGTAGCTTAAGCAATCATCTTTTGTTATATCTAACAATTTTAATATTTTTGATTTCCTCATATATAACTGAAGCAACAATGCCAAAAAACAATGAATAAATATATTCCTCTAATGGCAAGCCAAGTAAATTTATACCTAAGGTGCCATTAAAATTCCATTCATTACTAACAAAATTTGAGAAAAAGTAATTTGTAATAAGCAAAGTCAAGATATAAAATAGCATAAAAATAAAACCTCCAATCAAGCTTTCCTTTATCAGATCTTTTCTGAACATTAAGAAATATGGTGAAACTACTAGTATGAAAATAAAAGAACTCCAAATTACAGATAATTCAGTATAAAATTTAATAAAAATTAAAAAAAGTGCAAAAGCAATCATAGATCCATAAATGATTCGCGCATAATTTTTATTAGTTAAAGTTTTACCGAACTTTCTCAGATGATAATTAAATATCTCTTCATATAAAGAAGCAGCTATACCTCCTAAAAAGAAGCCAAATAGCAAGCTTTCTATGTCAAACAAACCCCAAAGTTTATAGATTACTGTTGGATTCCAGTAATCAGGAACAAATAGTGGCTGTGTTAAACCAAATGGCAAAAACAAAAGACTTGCAAACATTATTTCATATCGAAGATCTTTTCGGATAATATAAAGGGCAAGCCATATAGTTCCAAGCAGAACACACCAGATTAAATAAGAATACATTTTATCACCATCATTACTTTTTTAAAACAGCCTAATTTAAAAACACTTCTTTCTTAATAAAAATATGAAAGGAATGGGAATTATGTTTCTTGTAATGATATTAAGCTTAGTTATAGCTTCGCTTTGGACTAGTGTTCCAATAATTTCAACATCAGTTCACGCAGTTTTAGATCCCAGTGCAGGAAAATTTCTAAACTTGCATGTCACTTTTGGCATGTTGGTGATTACAGCAATTATAACTTTAATAACAACAATTTTGCAAAAATATCTTACTGATCAGGACACATTGAAAACAATAAAAGAAGAACAAAAAATAGTTCAACAAGAAATGAAACTTGTAAGGAGCAGTCCAGATAAATCCATGGAACTTTCAAAGAAATCCATGGAGCTAACGAT
>JBBTAG010000006.1:0-1188 GCA_038044345.1 Nanobdellota archaeon | reverse complement strand
GGTAAACAACTTCTGCGTATCTCTTAGAAATTGCGTTTAAGCTTGATTAGACGCGAAGCGTATTGTTTTTTGTAGTGGCTTAAACGGAACGAAGGAAAAAAGATGAGCATTTACCGATTATAATTCTACATTTAGTATCGGCAGATTTATGTTTTCGTCTAATCACTCTTAAACGCCCTTTTGCCATCACCATATAACAATTTTTTCAATCATGCCGACTGCGAAAGGCGCTTCGCGCCTTTCATTTACTGAAGCTATTTTTTTGGTTTCACCTACCAACCCCTAATCTGAGATAGAGTCTCTCATCAAAACCAAAAGCAATCATCTTATCTTGAGTTTTCGCCACATTATAAGGAACTCTCACCATGTCTACTTTCTTATTTTGACAATCATAAACTGCATATCCAGTCATTGGACAACTATCTCTTGGCTGACCAACACTAGGTATTACTACTAAAGCACTTTTTGCATCACTCAAATCACGAGATACAACTTTTCTTTGATCCCAGCTATTAAATTCAACTATTCTACCAAATATATCTGATCTTTTTGGATTACTCTTATAAACAACATAAATTTGGGGAACATGAATATGTCCAACAAATGCAATTTTTCCTTCAAATTCTTCATGAGAGAAAAAACCGCTCCATGCATCATGTCTATTTTCTACATAATTCATCGCCTCAGAAGCATACGGAGTACTATGAGCAAAAACAATTCCATTTTCCTTAAACGCATATCTTCTTTTTTTCACTAAATCCAAAAGTCTTTTTTTATTTTGAGGTGTCAAATTACTTCTAGTCCACTTCAAAGCTTCCGCAGCCATAGGATTAAATTCATCCAAAAGCGATTCATCAACACTTGCCAAATCATGATTTCCTAATAAATTCTCATCGGCAGATCTAAATACAATATTCATCACTTCATTAGGATTTGCCATATATCCCACAGAATCCCCAAGATTTATCAGCTTAGATTTGCCATTTCTTTTTGCATTAAATGAAAAGCCATAATTAGTCAGCATATCCTTTCTCACAGTGTCTAATGCCTCCAGATTTCCATGAACATCGCCAATTAAAAAATATCTCATAAAAACAGCTTGCTCAAATCAAATTTAAATCTTTCTATTTGGCTTAGTATCTCCGAACTAAACAGCAAAATAGGATAGGCAAGCCTATCCTAAAAACT
>JBBTAG010000005.1:0-3688 GCA_038044345.1 Nanobdellota archaeon | reverse complement strand
TTTTTTCAGCTTTTAACTCTGTCAATTCACTACCTTTAGCATCTCTGTTTGTATCAACTTTACTGCAGCCGACTACAGCAGCCAAACCCACAAGTCCAGCAGCAATCAATCCAGCACCAACCTGTTTCCACATAGGTGTTGTTGGTTTAGGACTTCCCAAACTGTATAAATGAGATAAAGGCATGTCCAATCTTGAAGAGCTAACAATTTCATCAACATTCGCCTTGTTCATGTCAGTATCATAGCTAGATATAATATGAGTAAGACCAGTCAAAGAACTCATAGCCTCATGTTGTCTTTCTATTCTTCCTAAAAGATCGACATTTCTTATTCTACTAGTTTTTTTAATATTACTCTCCAATTTTCCGCGTGTTAATTCTAAAACTTTTTCAACATATTTGATTTCATTTTGACCATATTTTACAAAATCAATACCTTCAATCTTTGAATCTAATCTCCTAGCTCTTTCACTATAACTAAGTCCAGACATTCCAGAAATATAAGCGATATCTTTAAGCTCTTCATTCTGACCAAATTTTTCAGAAAAATCTTCATATGCTCTAAAAAAAACTCCCCTCAGGGATTTATGTGTTCTTACTTGTTTAGCCATAACTATTTCCTATCACCATAGTACAAAGTTTTCAAGACAAATTAAGATATATAAATGTTTCGTTATGTAACTATTATACAATTACTACACGTCCAAGGCAACATTAATCTTCTTAACTAATTCAGAATCAGCATGCGGCGAAACCACCTTTGCTTCAACTATTGCACCATTTTTTCTCCAGTCTTTAACATCATACATAACCCCTATAATTACATTCTCACTAAAACAACCCTTCTCATTAAAAAGATTATACACCTCAACAGATTCCGAACCATCCGAATCTCTGCCGACATAAACCCTGTTCTGATTTCCAAGCAAAGATTCCACATTTCTCAATATCTTCCCAGGACTTAGACTCCTAATTGTCCAAACTGAAAAATAATTATTTCCCCTCTTTCTGGTTCTAAACAACTTTGTTTCCATAGTTATTTAACCTCATTCATATATTTAAATCTTCTACAACCTTTTCACCACTAATATGTCGCAATAAATCATAACTAAAGATTTATCTCCATTCAACATCAACATCATCTGTCCTTTCTCTAGGTAAAATATCAATTTTATCTGCATCCACTTTTATCCCGGAATTAAACATTAGTTCTCCTGTAAAAGCAATCATTGCTCCATTATCCGTTAAATATTGATTTTCAGGACAATAAAATTTTGCTTTCCTCTCTTTGCACATAATTTTACACATTTCCTGCAGTCTTTTGTTACATGCTACTCCTCCTCCCAAAACTAATTCTTTCTTTCCAGTATGAGCAAGAGCACGTTCTGCCGCTTCAACCAACATTGCAAATGCAGTCTCTTGCAAAGAAAAAGAAAGATCTTCAATTTTTTCACCTTTATCATAAAGTTGCTGCAGTTTAGTCTGCATTCCGGAAAAAGAAACATCCATTCCCTTTATTGAATATGGCAATTCAATATAGCTTCCCTTCAAGGAGAATTTCTCAACCCTTGGTCCTCCAGGAAAAGGTATTTTGCAATAACGAGCAAATTTATCAATAAAATTACCAATACCGACATCTAGAGTTTCACCAAAAACCCTATACTTTCCAGCAGCATACGCAATTATCTGTGTATTCGCACCAGAAGCATACAACAAAACAGGATCTTTCGCCCCTTCATGTCTTCCAATTTCCAAATGTGCAATGCAATGATTTACTGGGACAATTTTTACATTCAATTTTTTTGCTTTTTCTTTTGCGAATTTCATTCCAACAATTAAACATGGAGCAAGTCCGGGTGCATTTGACAAAGCAATTACATCAATATCTTTTTCATCGATGCCTGCAATTTTCAATGCAGACAAATACATCCGTTCGGCAACTTCAGCATGATGTTTTGCACCATCCATTGGGATAATGCCCCCCTGTAAAGGACGATACATATCCTTGATATTTGCTAATATTTTGCCATTATTAACAACCCCTATGCCAAATGTATGTGCAGTGCATTCAATTCCTAATATCATGATATATAATATTTTATTAAGTTTTTAATCTCTTCTGTCTTAAGCATACGCAGGCAATTCTTGCTCTAATTTTCCAACTTTTTCTCTATCTTTTTTAAAATCAGATTCAGTTATTGGTAAAACAAGAAATCCTTCCTCAACCTCTTTAAGCAATTCATAAGCCTTCTGAGCAGCTTCCCGTTTGTGAGTCTTCACAACAATCAATTCACCGACATATGGAACATTTTCTCTAGAAAAACAAATATCCTCCAAGTTTCCAGTTCTATCTGTGAAAATCTTATAACCTCTTAATGATTCTTGAATTAGCCACTCTTTAGAGAGATTCAAGACCTTTACAGGAACATTGTATTGTATTGTCATAAAAACAAAATAACTAACCTTATTTTTAAGGATTTGTATACTTTAATCATACACAAAAAACTACCATTTGGCATTAACTTCATTATAAGCATCTATACTTCCTATATCAAACCATCTTCCATTAAAAACATGAGGATAAACATCTTGGATACAGCAAAGATATTTTACAAGATAGCCTGGCCCGTCCTTTGGTTTGTCTGTTTTCATGTAATCCTGCAATTCTAACAAATCATTCTTACTAAATATATAAATTCCAATAGAAGCCATCCCACTCTGAGGATGTTTAGGTTTTTCCTCAAAACTAATCACCTTTCCTTCAGAAATCTTGACTTCACTCATTTTTTGTATTTCATTTAAATCAAGCTTGTATATTCCTATAATTGTTTTTTTATTTTTATTAAAAGTTTCTACAAATTCTTTTATTTCAAAATCAAATAAATTGTCTCCTAAAATAACTAATAAATCATCGTCTAATTTTTTCTGGCTTATTGCATATGAAAGATCACCTAATCCACCAAGGCGATTATTATTTCCATCAGAATGATCATTTAATACTTTGACATTTCTATATTTTCTGCTCCAATTCAAAAAAGAAATATAAAACTTCGAATTTGAAACCACAATTACTTCATCAACATACTTTTTAATCTTCTCAATAGTATAATCTATCAGTGGTCTGCCCTTTATAGATAACAACGCCTTTGGTTTATCGAGAGTCAAAGGATATAATCTGGTAGCATATCCAGCACATAGTATAACTGCTTTCATTAAAAAAGTATAAAATCATACAATATAAATATTATGAAAATATAAGATATAAAATACAAAAGTAGATTTATTCAATTATCCAGACAACCAGCACGTTGCTCCTGGGACCGGAACATTACAGGCAGCATTCAAAGAATCAAAATGATATATTTCTCCCATTTTGAATAAATAATTAGCACGAGAATAATAATCTAATGTTGGAGCATTAGCAAGATCAGGCAATTGCAATCTCCAGTTTCTGTTGTATGCAGTGAATTCATTTGCATCTATTGCAAGATTATTGCTTGTGTCTGCAGGATGATAATTGCCAATCATCCCTCCAGATGTGTATATATCAAAAATCTCAGCCACGCTTAATGACCTATTATAAACTCTAACTTCATCAATAGTTCCATTGAAATATTGCCCTGCATATGCTCCACATCTTCCAATGGACAAACTTGTCTGCGTGCTTGGATTTGTTATAATTCCAGTTG
>JBBTAG010000004.1:0-8212 GCA_038044345.1 Nanobdellota archaeon | reverse complement strand
AGAATATGTTAATGGAGTAAATTACAATTGTTATCAAATAAATAGTAGCCAAGTTCTTGTTGGGGCGACTATAAAATCTGGAAGTGGTTTGACTGAAAATGAAAATGAAAGTTTGAACGGATTACTTGTTGTTTTTTCATCTGGAACTAATATTGTAGCTGTGAATTTGACTGATGGTAAAGTTCCATTTAAAAATACTGGCGGCGTGTGGGAATTAGGTTACCCATCAGCTAATTTAGAAACTAAAAAAGAAAATGAAATAAGGACATATGTTTACAATACAACGAATAGTTTTTCAAAAGCAGAGATTTATCCTATTTTGAAGTCCGGTAAAATTTGTGAAGTGTCAGATAGTATAATCCTTAAACCGTGCTCGGGAGTCTTATTAAATGGATAAAAATAAGATTGCGCAAATATGGATTGAAAGTGTTTTGTATACTATCATCGGATTATCAATTATAGGCATTGTGTTGGCATTTGTTATCCCAAAAGTTAATGAATCTAAGGACAGCATAATTGTTGAACAAAGCATAACTTCATTGAAGCAACTTGATTCTAAAATCAATGATGTTGCAAGGCAAAAAGGAAATATTGGGCGAATAGACTTTAACATAAAAAGAGGTTATTTGTATATTAATTCTACAGGAGATAGAATAACATTAGTTGTTGATGGCTTAACTTCCCTATATTCCGAGTCAAACGTTTCAATAAGTGACGGTAACCTAAAAATTTTATCAATGAAAGGTCAAAAAACAAATACTGTTTATTTGACTCTGGACTATGAATTAAATATTACATTTAATGGAAAAGATGATGAAAAAAAGATAACTGCTGCAAACTTAGCATATAAGCTTCTGATTGAAAATAAAGACAATAAAATAATTGATATTCGGGGGGGTTGAGAAAAGCTTTATAAGTAAGCTAATTCTTTTTACTCTATGGCAATAGTAATAAACACTAATCCCGCCATCCCTGCTCTACCGAGAGTTGATGATAAAAAAAAGATAAATGTGAGGTATATGCTTATACCGCCATATGCTTCAGCGCATATTTATTGGGATGAAAATATAAATGAGCTAGTATATGATGTAGAGGAACCTTTATTACAGGATCACGAGAAGGAAGCTCTTGAAAAATTAGAGCAGGCGATGTTGGAGCTGATTAATATTAATGTTGCTGTTGAAAATACTTTGGAAGCGACTACAGAATATATTGATAAAACTGCCAGACTTTTGATATCTGAATTAAACTTAAGAGTTAACAAAGATACGTACACTAGGATATTTTATTACCTGTTTAGGGATTTTATTGGTTTGAATGAAGTTGATCCTTTGTTAAGAGATTATTTTATTGAAGATATCGAGTGTAATGGTGTAGATACCCCTGTTTACATTGTGCATAGAGTCTATAGAAATTTAAGAACAAATTTAACTTATCCCAGTATAGAAAAATTGGCGAGTTTTGTTGAAAAATTGGCTCAGAGAACTGGAAGATATGTTTCATATGCCCAACCATTATTGGATGGCACTTTACCTGATGGAAGCAGAGTCAATGCAACATATACAAAAGATATTACATCCAGGGGGCCAACATTCACTATTAGAAAGTTCACAAAAATACCCTGGACTCCTACTCAATTGATAAGTTTGAATACATTAAGTCCAGAAATGCTTGCTTATTTCTGGATATTGATACAATATCACTCAAGTATTTTAATTTCTGGAGGAACGGCATCTGGAAAAACAACTTTATTAAATGCTCTTGCTTTCTTTATACCGCCAGAAGCCAGAGTCGTTTCAATTGAAGACACTCGTGAGATTAACCTTCCCAGAGAAAATTGGTTGCCCGCTGTTGCGAGGACTGCGATAGGGATTGGCAAAGTTGGGGAAGTGGATCTTTTTGCAATTTTGAAAAATGCATTTAGACAAAATCCAAACTATTTAATTGTGGGAGAAGTCAGAGGAAAAGAAGCGTTTGTATTGTTTCAGGGTATGGCTTCTGGACACGCCGCAATAAGTACTATGCACGCAGATTCAGTTGATACTTTAATAAGAAGGTTGCAGACACCCCCAATTGAATTATCTCCAACATTAGTTAACTCGCTTGATTGTGTAGCTATTGTTACACATGCAATTGTAAATAAAAGAGAGACGAGAAAATTAAAGGAAGTCGTTGAGATAGTTAATGTAAATAGAGATGGTACTGCTTTAATCAATACTCCATTGATGTGGGATCCTTCAAAAGACGTTTTTTATTATAAGAAACAAAGCAAAGTTTTTGAAAAGATATCAGCAAAGAGTGGTGTGCCATTGGAAAAATTACAAAAAGAATTTGTTACTCGATCAAGACTGCTTTATGAACTATATAAGCAAAGGGTGTTTGGATTTGAGGATATACAAAAAATAATAAATGATTATTACAAGAACCCTGTTGAAGTTCTGCAAAAGTACAATATTATAGAAGGTTAATTAAAATATGGAAAAGGAAGACATAACTCTTATTGCCCAGCTGCTTACTGGTATAAAGGATGCTATAGATAAATTACAAGATGCGCAAAAGAAAAAAGATTTAGAAAAATTAAAAGCTGCTAAGAAAGAAATTCTTAACTTTCAAAGCCAAATAAATGAACTAATATGATAGATGAACTAAGGCAGAATGTTGAAACTTCGATTGAAATATTGAGAGAGATTTCTAATAATATTAGAAGACTTGATTATGCTAATCAATCAGAAAGAAAGCTCTTGCTTGCTTCGATTGAATCTCTCAGAGCAAGTATGAAGTTAATAAATAACTCTATACCTAAGATTTTAGAAGAAGTTAGCGGAATACAAAAACTACCTCAAAAAGAAAAAATTGTGCCCCTTGAAAAAATAGAATTTAAGAGACTCGATTCTACTATTCATGTTACAATTGAATCAAAAGATAGAGAAAAATTATTGCGTGAGTTGAGCATTAATGATAATTTGATTAAAAAGTTAAAAAAAAGACGTTTTTTACCTGGGGAAAAATATGATGAATTTAAATCGGCAAGAGGTTATTTAAAATTATCAAATAAATTTTTTTTGAACACTGCGCAAAAACTTATTGCCAAAGAGTACTTTAAATCTTTGTCCACTCAAATAAAAAAAGCAAACATTGACGTATTATTTGCAACATATGTTGCTATGATGCTTTTTACGACCTTAATTGCTGTTTTTATCTCTATTCTTTTAATGTTCTTTTTTTTAGTATTTAGCATGCAATTATCTGGGAGCATTATTGTGCTTTTTGATGGAAATTATCTAACAAGGTTATGGCAAGTTATTTGGATTCCGATAGTTGGTCCATTGGTAACTTTTTTTGTAATCTATTTTTATCCTAGCACTGAAAAGGATTCTCTTGCTAAAAAAATAGACCGAGAGTTACCATTCGCAGTAATTCAAATGAGCGCGATTTCTGGATCTGGAATTGAACCAGCTGAATTATTTAAAATCATAGGCATGAGTAAAGAATACCCCTACTTAAAAAAGGAAATTAGAAAAGTTCTTAATCAAATTAATTTATATGGTTATGATTTGGTGACTTCGTTGATTAACGTATCGAGAAATACTCCTAGCACTAAATTAGCGGAACTTTTTTCTGGTTTATCAACAACAATAACCTCTGGTAGCAACATGCAAAATTTCTTTGAAAAAAGGGCAGAATCTTTACTTATTGACTATAGATTAGAAAGAGAAAAATATACAAAAGTAGCTGAAACGTTTATGGACATATATGTTAGCGTGGTTATTGCGGCTCCAATGATTTTGATGATTTTACTGGTAATGATTTCTGTTTTGAAAATATCAACTGGTCTAAGTCTTGGAGACTTAACAATTATAATGCTGGTGATAATAGCCTTAATAAATACTGTTTTCATTGGAATATTACACTTAAAACAACCAAATTATTAAAATGAAAATAAAAAAAATGCACATTGTCGGAATCACTATTGGAATTATAATCTTATTGATAGATGTTATTTTCTTTTTGGATGCTGAAAATAAAAATTTGTTTTTGTTTTTCTTAGGCATTGTTTTTGCAGTGCTTGCTTTGCCATTTGTTGTTGGGGTCGTTTTAGAAAATAAGAAAGAACAAGAAATATCTGATATGTTTTTAGAATTTTCTAGAAATTTGGCGGAAAGTGTTGCAGTTGGTACACCTGTGAGCAAAAGTGTAATGAATATGAAATCTAAAAATTATGGTTTACTCAATCCAAATATAGAAAAATTAGCTAATCAAATCTCTATAGGCATACCTGTAAGTCAAGCCTTGCAAACTTTTGCACTTGATGTTAATAATCCAGTCATAACAAGAGCCACTACTTTGATAAGCGAGGCAGAAAAAGCAGGTGGTGAAATTGATTATATCTTAGAATCAAGCGCCAAATCTATAGCCGAAATTGAAAAATTAAAGAAAGAAAGAATGGCCGCAGTTTCTAGCATTGTTGTGCAGGGATATATAATCTTCTTTATCTTTATCGGTATAATGCTTGTTATAGAGTTTAAAATACTTCCATTAACTGCTGGAATTGGAGATTTTGGCGGAGTGGGCCTTAATTTTAATAATCCTTCGCAGTTAATAGAAAATAATCAAACATCTACAGAAACATATACTAATGATGAATTGTCTAATCCATTATTTTATTTATTGGTGACGCAAGGTTTATTTGCAGGACTAGTTATAGGGAAAGTAACCGAAGGAAATGTGAAATCAGGAATTAAACATTCTTTTATTTTAGCGATTGCTGCGTTCCTTATATCTACTGGATCAAGAATAATGTTCAGTCCATCGATTGTTGCAGGATGAGATCATTTAACAATTAAATAAAAAATCTCGTTTTCTGTTTTAATTATTTCAAATGTATAATTTAATTTTTTTAAAGTATCTTCAAACCAATTCCTTTTTGGTTGATTCATCTTTTTTCCGGATAATTTTTTTGTTGAAAAACTAACCAGAATATGTTTACATTGGATTCCCGATAAAATAGATTCAATTAATTTGTATCCTCTTTTTTTTAATATGTCAAAAATCTTTAGTAAAAGACATATATCGGCTTGCGGAAAATCTTCTCGTTTGAACTTTGTTATATCATAAAAATGCACTTCACCTTGAATATTATTCTTTTTAAAAAAATCTTTTATTATTGAAAGCTCTGCTTCATTAATATCATACGCAAAATATCTGGTGTCTTTGGAGGCAAGAGCTATTGGATTTAAACCACATCCTAAATCAAGAATTGATTTTACATTTAATTTTGAAATTAGAGATTTTATTTTAGGGTAAGAATCAATTCTCTCCTTGGTAGAAGAATGAGTCATTAATAGATTTTTGATTTTACCCTGGGAGAGCATTTTTTCTCTATTTTTTGTACTTGCTTGAAATCTTCCATGAAGCAATCTAAGGTTTAATCTTATTTCTTTCACAATAAATTTTTTATCTCTGTTTGATAGACTTGAAAGTTTTGAAATTTGGATTCTGTTTTTATTTAAATAATTATTTAGTGATTCTGCTATCAAAATATTTGATAATCCTGAAAGTTCCTTCTTTTTCTTTATTTCTGCCAATAAAATATCAAATTCCATTTGTTCTTCCATGCTTGATAGAAGAATAACCTATATAAAGAGCTTTTTATATATTTTTTTATGAATAAGGGGGGACTTAGTCATATTGAAGTAATAATGGCATTTGTTATCTTTTTGGGAGCAGTTAGCGTAATATTCTACTTCTTTAACCCTATAAAGGGCAGCTCGATAAGTGAAGTTTATGTTGAAGAAATTTTTAATGGCTTGGAAAAAAATGTAAGCGTTGATTTAATTGAAATTGGTGTTAAATTAAATAATACTCCGACTGAGTCTGCTCTTCCGGGCGGTCCCACACCCCCAGGTTGTCAAAATCCGACCCCCGAAGAAAAAAATAAAAATTGCAATGATACATCGCAGAGATATTTATATGCAAATGAAACGATAGGAATCAATATATCAAAAAATATTGCTGAAAACATGAATGTAAGCATTGAAGATTTGGATGGATCTGAAATAATGAGCCATTTTGAAATTGGAAGTGATATGGTGTGTGTTAATAGAAGTGACTATTACTTTTTGCCTGATTTTATTATTATTAAAATTGCAGAGGACTTTTACAGCATATTAGGTGATAATGATAAATCGAACTGTCCAAATCCGATTAGTTATGAAAATTACAAGCTAGGTGGAATTTATTCAAGAGTGGTGCTATCTGAAAAAAGAATTTTGTCACTTAATGCTTCTTATTACAATTCAAATTCATATGCTGAGTTGAAGAAAAATATCGGATTGAGTGCAAATAAAGATTTTGATTTTGAAATAACTTTCTTAAATTTCTCAAATGATGATAAAATCTCTGGAAAAAGAAATATTCCAGGAATTTCTGAAGTAAGAGCGATTAATAAAAGAGTTGAAATATTAAGATTGAATGGAGATGTTCAATTTGCTAACGTAAATGTAAGAGTATGGTAAAAAAATGAATAATATGAAAATCAATAGAGGAGGATGGTTAAGGATAGTGGAAGCTACTATTGGAGTAATATTGATATTGGGTTCTGTTTTGATATATTACCAAAAAAATAGTTCTGATGCTGGTGAAAATTTCGGAGATTCTCTTCCTATTTTAGCGGATGAAATTGCTAAAAATAATACTTTAAGGGGTGAAATTATAAATGTTAATCTTGATAATGCAGGAGAAGTTAATATTGTTAAAATGAAAGTAAATGATTTTTTATCATTAAGAATTGGTAGATCTGATTTGAATCATACTGTTGAGATTTGCAATGCTACCGCAGATTGCAAATTAACTGCAGACACGTCAAACTCTGATGGTAATTTGTATGGCTATGAAAGAATCATTTCAACCAATATAAATTCAAGCAAATTTAATCCGGAGACAACTCCAAAAAAGATTAAGCTTTATATTTGGAAGATAAAATGATGAATAGCATTAATTTAGACAGTTTAGGCAATATTTATAAAGTTCTCTTATTTCATAGAAAAATGAATAAGAGGACGTTATTTGCTGGTTTATTGTTGGCTGGGATTTTCACATTTATAATGTTTGTTGGATTTGCAAGTGGAATTGTATGTTCTCCTTCGAATCAAACAATTTTGACATTATATTTTCAAAGCAATTCTCATGCAGCAGTTTTTAATGCTACATATAATAACCCTGCTTACAGTGTTCCAATATGTTATAATAATATATTTGGAGCCCCATATACTGGAAGTAGCAATCCTTGGCAGTGCAATGGAGCAAATAAAGTTGTTGGGCTTAGTTCGTCAAGCAATGCACATGCCCAAAATCCTGCCCTTGGTACTTATCCTACGAATGTCTGTTATGGCAATTTAAACTGCACTGTTGTATCTGGAGCAATAGGAAGTAAAACTTGCACTGGTTTAATAGGATATAATTTTACATTATCTATGTCGGGAACAACAAACGCACATATTGCTGCAGATGGTTCTTATCCATTTAAGTTATGTTGCAAGTTGGGTGCAGCACCAGTAGTTCCTTTGAGTCCAGATATTACATCTGCTATCTGGGCTGATGCGGCCGGAAGTACAATTACTCAGGCATCGTTATCACAGAATATTAAAATGATTGCCAACACACAACTTTTAGATGGAAAAATAATAAACTTCACAATTTATAATTCAAGTAATGGTGCTGTTCTTTATAGAGGTAGTTCAACAGTTATTACCAATGTGGCAACAATAACTAATACTGTTTCAAATTTAGTTTCAGTGGGAGCAGGAGTTGGAGCATATATTAATTTCAATGCGACATATTACAATTTGACCAGTGGAGCAATAATATATCAAAGGAATAGCGGGAACTTGCAAATTGTGGATGTTATTGCCCCAGCAGGTTATTGTGATGAGAGTTCGATAAATAAATGGTATACTTCTCCAGGTGTATTTGTATCTACAGAAAATCCAAATGACTTGTGCCGTGTTGACGGAGTTGCAGATTCAATAAAGAATTACTCTGCAGTTAATAATGACTGCTGTTCATTTGGCTTTATGTGCACTAACCAAACAGATGACTATAGCGGACCAGAGTATAAATGCGCAAATTGCACTACAACTTACCTTTCTGAAAGCGGTAGACTTAACAATATTGCTGTGTGCAGCGATTATAATAAATTGGTAAATGTGAATGA
>JBBTAG010000003.1:0-1597 GCA_038044345.1 Nanobdellota archaeon | reverse complement strand
TACAATACATCTGGGTAAATAGATTTTTCGGTTATCGTCTAAGCTTTATAGTTTCTATTTCTTGGATTACACTTTCTTATTACTTTATAGTTATAACAGCAGAAAGATTTAAATACAATATAATAGGTGTCGAATTATGGCTACTATGAAACAAATTGAAGATATCGCTGCAGGACTTATGGTAAAGCCAGTTCTCGATTATTTAGAACAGCAAAGTCACGTAGGAAAATATTTTATTAGAAACAAAGAATATCTTGTTGGAGATGACGGTGTATGCGGGTATTCGGTTAATAATATTACTATTTTGGAACGCATGTCAGGTTTTTTTAATGGATTTTTCCCCAAAAAAATAGCACGTGTAGAAATAAGAAATGGAAGATTAAAAGAAGTTGAATCTTTCGAACCAGCAATAGTCAATAAACATCAACTTGAATTTCTACTAAAATCTGTGGATTTTGATAGGCTTAGTTTTGCTGGAGCTCTTGCAGCGCAACAGCATGGCAGCGATTATGCGTAACTCTCTTCAGTTCAATTTTCTGGTATAAATCTTTATCTTAAGCCGCCCATCATTGACTGCTCATTGTGCAGTAAACCACCATAATCCTTAAAAGCATAATATCTTGTCTAAATAAATGCTATTAAAACTAGACAGTCCTAAAATCCTCGCTGATTTAGTGTCAATTATATCTGAGTTAGTTACAGAAGTGAGATTAAAAATAACTAAAGAAGGCATGTCTCTTACGGCGATTGATCCTGCAAATATTGCAATGGTGCATTTCAAGGTTCCAACCGAATTATTTTCCCAGTTCGAGATAGACAAAGATGAAATATTAGGCATAAATTTAGACAGTCTAAAATCTGTTTTAAGACGCTCAGGCATCGGCAGCACATTAACTCTTCAGAGGGAGGATAATCTTTTCAAGCTCAGTATTCGGGATAAAATAAAAAGAGATTTTACTCTTGCACTTATAGATATAGAATCTGAAGAAAAAGAAATGCCAAAATGGGAATTCAAGTCAGTTATTAAAATGGACTCTCAAGCCTTTGTTGAAATTGTTGAAGATGGATTAGTTGTTTCCGATGCTTGCACGTTTATCGCATCCCCTACGAGTTTTGTTGTAGAATCTCACGGTTTGAACTCAGCAAGAGCGGAATTTTCTTCGGATGAAGTTGAAATTTATTCTGATAACAGCACGGCACGTTTTTCTCTCGAATACTTAAATAAGTTTATAAAAGGAGCAAAAATTTCTTCAAGAGTAACTATCTCTTTTTCAGATAACCACCCCATGCGCATTGATTTCCCAACCGGAAATGTAATGCTATCCTTCGTTCTAGCCCCAAGAGTCGAACAAGACTAACAATTAAATTTAAATAAACGGTTTTCTTAACAAGATTATGGCATCGGGGCAATCACACGCAGAGATTATAATCTACATTATTTTGTTAATAATTGCCTTATTAGTTTTTTTCTGGCTATTTGCAGTTTTATAACAATTGGTTAAAATTTCATATATCTGCACCATTTCATGTCCCATGTTTGTGTCCTGCACAAAAAAAACAAAGAACTAGACTTGCTTACTTTTGTTTATAAATAGCT
>JBBTAG010000002.1:0-12780 GCA_038044345.1 Nanobdellota archaeon | reverse complement strand
ATTTGAAGGTATAGATATAGAATTTCCCTAATGAAATTCTATTTGGGATGGAGCCAAATGCATCGAAATATTTATATAGTGAATGACTGAACATTTTTTATGGGTGCGTTTTTTGGAGACATATTTAACATAAGGATTAAAAAATCCTTGGAAATTTTTAAAATTCTACTAAAAAACCCCACATATTTACTTAGAGGATGGTATTCTGATGTATTAGAACAGGCGAAGCAAGAAGATGTAATAAAAAGATATGGACTGACTAATGGACTACCAACAGTTGATTTAATTGATTTGGTGCCTCATTTTAAGGAAATTGTGGACCCATATAGTTATCTAACCGAAACTTCACCTCCAATGGACATTGCATTTCTTATGAGCCTTGCAAGACAATATAAAAATTGTAAATATCTGGAGATAGGAACATGGAGGGGAGAAAGTTTAGCCAATGTGTCAAAAGTTGCAAAAGAGTGCGTTTCAATAAGCTTGTCTGATGAAGAACTTAGAAAATGGGGGCATCCTGAAAAATACATTAAATTGCAAAGATTTTATTCTAAGGGATTGAAAAATGTTCTTCATATTAATCATAATTCTCTTACTTTTGATTATTCTAAACTAAATAAAAAATTTGATCTTATTTTTGTTGATGGTGACCATAGATATACAAGCGTCAAGATTGATACGCAAAATGTATTCAGGCTTCTTAAGGATGAAAATTCAGTTATAGTCTGGCATGATTGCGGGGCAGATACTGAGGGAGTTAAATGGTCGGTTTTGGCAGGAATACTGGATGGCTGCCCACCAGAAAAAAGAAAAAATCTATACAGAGTTTCAAATACAATGTGTGCAATCTATATGACTAAAAAAATAAAACACGAATTTTTGACATTCCCACAAACACCAAATAAAAACTTTAAAATTAAGATTAATTCAAGAAAGTTGAATAAAAAGACTAAGTAATTTCGTTATCCTTTACAACAACTTAACTTCAGCACATCACTACATCGTTTGCCCAGTCACTCAAGACATTAGATAACAAAATTATTTTCGATTCTTGTTTCTTATCATATCTTCAATTCTCCAGAGTCCAAGATTTTTATGAGGACATTTTGGAACTCCTTCATTAATAAGCAAAATGGGTTTTGGAAAATTATACGGATGCAATTGAAGATTAATTTCTCTGCCATGCGACCCTGTCGGAGAGTTTTTGTTAACTGTAATATTGGAAAAAGTTGTAGATAGTAAATATTTTGAATCGCTACCTTTTATATTTTCAATTGCTTTTATTCCATCACTGAAAGAAAGATGAATAAGACAATCTCTGCAAAGCATAATATCCCCCTTAGGAATTTTATCTGATACGATATCTATTTTTCGGAATTTTATTCGTGAATTTCCAAATCTTAAATTATTTGAATGAATCATCTGTTTTACGATGTCGCCTCCAAAATAATTAATTTCTGGATAGTCTTTTATAAGATATTTCATCCAATAAAAGTCTCCGCACGGAACATCTACTATGGACTTAACATTAAACTTTTTGAACAGCTTTGGCAGCTCCTTTCTTATGACTGTTGTTTCATTCAAATTTGAACCTGGACCAGAAAGGGATTCAGCATCAGCCCAAGTATTTTTATTATAAACGCTAGAAAAGATTTTTTCTCTTGATTGCAATCTCAAGTAAAGATTTCTTAACTTTAACATTGCACCATATACTGCGGGGTATTTTTTGATAAATTCCTTAATTCTTCTGTTTTTACTTTTTTTATCCCTTTCTAATTTGGCTTTTGCGTCATTCACTTGCTGTTTATTTATATTAAAAAACATGTTTTTAAGAGATTATTCTGTCTATTTAAATTTTTCATCTGTCTGAACGCTGATATTTTTCTTCCGTAAGATTTTTAGAAATTGTTCCTGCCAATTTATTGTCTGTCTTTTTAATTTTACCTAAAGCATATAGTTTATTTTTTATTGCTCTGATAATCATGAAATCATTTTTATCAAAACCTTTGAATGAAAATACTATAATGAGATATATCAGGAAAAACGACAACGAAAGCATAATGAGTGTAAATATGCCTCTTCCGACGAAATTTCTTATGAATATAAGAAGTACTGTTGGTATAACTGCCGCCAAGAGAATGTTAGCCATTTTCGTGCGCAAAGGAACTACACCTGCATAACTTTTTGATTGGATAAATAGAACGATGCTATATAAAAATAAAGATATCATAGTAGCCAGAGCAGCACCATTCAATCCTGTTGAATTATCAAGCCAAAGGATTTTTGGAAGAGGTATCCAGAGAATATTCAAAAAGATGTTAATCACATTTATTATCAAAATGTCTGTTAAAAGTATTTTTGACTTACCTGTCATTGACACAATATTATTTGAAACCATTGCTATAGAAAAAACTAATGAACCTATAGCCAAAAATCTCAAGGGATTTGCGGCAGCTAAATAATCACTGCCAAATAATATATTTATTGCCGCATTGGGAAATAGAATAATTATGATTAGCACTGGAAGATTTAGGATAAATATCCATTTTCCAATTTGTTTGCTAAGTTCCTTTATAAGTGAAAAATTTTTTCTTGAATATTCTCTGGTTATCATTGGGAAAAATAGCTTTATAAAAAGTACTGGCACTATGAACAGTAAAGCAGCAATGGGCACTGCAGCGTTGTAAACCCCTACTTCAAGAGCGCCTTTAAAATAACCTATCAGGAGGGAATCTGACCAAAATAGAATTGTTGTTATTATGCTGACAAGCATAAGCGGCCAGGAGTATGAAAAAAGCTCTTTTTTTATCTTTTCTTTGTTCCTTAACTTGAGACTTTTCTGCCAAATTATCGGCGGAAGTGCATATCTGCAATAAATATAAGCAATCAAAAGAACGACTGCCGTTCCCAAAACGTAGGATAATATTACTGCGTTGCTGCCTATCCCAAAATATATTAATAGAATTAGAATTAATGGCTTAATCATGTTGGAAAAAATATCAGAAATAACTGAGTGAGTAATTATTTTTTCAAATGATCTTATAATGGAAAGAAAGATTTCATAATATATCATAATTGGAAAAGCACAGGCAAATATTTTCAGGAATATTGTAAGCTTTGCATTATGAAATAAGTTTACCGAAATAAATTCTGCTGTAAAAAAGAGAAGGATGCCTGAAATTAGTCCTGAAAATAATAAAAATATTAAAGAAATTCTTAAAATATATCTTATTTTGCTCATCTCTTTTTTGCCTCTAAAAATGGAGATATATCTCAAAAGACCTTCTGACAAGCCCAGGGAAGAAAACGAAACAAACCATGCAATTATTATTAATGACAAAGAAAATAATCCATATACTTCCGGTCCAAAAGATCTGGCAATCAAGGTTCTATAGATAAATGCAAATACCTTTGCGATTAATATCCCAAAAAGACCTATTAACGAAGTTTTAACAACTAATTTTAACGAATTATCGAGTTTTTTTTGTATTAGTTTTTTCATTTTAAGCTTATTGCATAGATTATGTGCTTTGATGTCAATTCTTTTTTATAAATCCTTCGATGATGTTAATTAATTTTGTTTTAGAAAGACTTATTAATCTTATAGTTTGCCATTTTTTATGGTGCTTGTTAAAATCCTTGGAATGATTGACCTTGCTGCAGCAATATTATTTTTAATGCTGACTTTTAACATGCAGCCTTATTTTCAGTTTGTTCTTTTTTGTTCGGGACTTTTGCTGCTGAAGGGATTGTTTGTTCTTACAGGAGACGTATTGAGTGTTGTTGACATATTTTCATCAGCAATTTTGCTTTTGTCCTTGGTGTTTACAATGCCAATTGTTCTTCTCTGGATTCCAGCTTTTTTACTTCTCGCCAAGGGAATTGTAAGCTTATTGTGAGAACTATTTGTTAATACGAAATTTTATGGTTCTAGTATACTCTTTGCTGTCTTCTATAGAATCTACAACTGTTTCTAATTCTCCCCAGGCTTCATCTCTTATATGGAATAACTGCCGTTTCAATATGACTGGATCAGCTTCAAATACGATGCTGTCTCCTATCTGCACATCCTTTAATAAATTTGCAAGATTTCCTTCATTATCTTTGGCGGTTATTGGATATTTTGGCAAATGATCTATTGTGGGATATTGAATATAATTTATTTTTCCCCTCTTCATTCCTATAATCTCAGAAGGCGCCCTTTCAAGATGGTATATTGCATGTACTCTATTAACCATGCTAAAACAACCTGTTTTTAATATAAAAAGACTTATGTTATTTAATCATACTATTGAAAAATCACTTTTTTGTTTTTGCAACTTTTTTAGAATTTACTTTCTTTTCTTCTTTTAACAATGATATTTTTTCTTTCTCAATCGCCTTTTCAAGATCGACAAGTTTTTTCATTTTTTCTTCTGTGTTGTTTTCATCTGCTGCATGTTCTTCATTACCAGAATTTATTTTTGCCTTATATTGTTCTGGGCTCATCTTTTGAACAAAATCAAGAAGTGATTTCTTTTCCATTTTCAGTACTGTTCTAGTTTCATCTTCAACGTGAGCGTTTAAAATGCCCATTCCTGAAAGGACGCAGCTCAGGTTCCATATTTTTTTTCCGTCAATATTTTGCAAGATTGCAATAATCTTCTTAATATCTTCAGTCATACTTCTATTTTTCATTTCATCTTCTAATATTCCGTACAATTGGTCTAAATCAGTATTTGTTTTTAAGTCCAGTTTTTCCGGGACTTTAGAATTCATCAAATCAAGCATTTGCATTGTGACGTGTTTGTCAAGAGTAAAGGCGGCAATCTTTTTCTTTGAAGGAACGTAATAATCAATTTGGTGCACATTTTTATTCGTTTCAAGGTCAATAACGAAAAAACCTGCTATCATAAATGCGTCTTTATGTTCTTTCTGAAAACCTTTGAATTCTGTTGAGTCATTCAACTTTGATACATATGGCGCTATTTTCATCTTTTTTATTCCTTTATTTTAATTAACAATAAGGGTTTATAAGTTTTTAGGAACTAGACACTTAATAGATTGTTTTACGACTTTTCAACTAATATTGGAAAACTTGTGACTCCCGCATAAACATTTTTGATTAATTTGTATTTGCTCAGGTCCAAATTTGAAGGATATGATATGTTATACTCTCTTAACAATTCAGGATTAACTTCTTCAGAAAGAATTATTGTTCTATCGTCTAAATAATGGCCATTATTTGTTTGAGACATAATAATTATTTTCTTTTTTCAATCATTTCTTTTAATTCAAATATGAATTTTTCTAACTTGACACCAAACTGCGGTTTTTTGTCCCCTCTTTTTCTTACGGCAAGTGTCCCAGATTTTTCTTCTTTGTCTCCGATGACAATTGCAATTGGAATTTTCTGCATTTCAGAGTCTCTTATCTTGTCATTGACGGTGGTATTTCTAAAATCAGAGTCAATGCGCACATTTGGAGTCTCTTTTTTAATTTTTTCAACTATCTTTTCAGCGGCTTTGTTGTTTCTGTCTGTGAAATTTATCACTCGAACTTGAATTGGTGAAAGCCAGAGAGGCAAAGCACCATTTGTTTGCTCTAATAAAAATGAAACAAACCTTTCATAACTGCCGAGAATAGCTCTATGAATTATAATTGGGTTTTTCTTATCGCTTTTTTCATCAACATACGTTAATCCTATTCTTTTTGGAATAACAATATCAACCTGTGATGTGGCAATAGTTTCTTCCTTGCCGTTCGCATTTTTTATCTGCACATCTATTTTTGGTCCGTAAAATGCCGCTTCCCCTTTTTCTTCAATAAATTTTTTACCCCATTCTTTCATAGCTTTTCTTATTTCCTCAGACGCAAATTCCCATTCTTTCGGATCTCCGGTAAATTTTTCAGGATTATTTTTAAAATCAGGTAAGGAAAGTCTAAAATAATATTCTTTTATTCCCATTACTTTGTAAACCTCTTCAAACATTTCTAAAACCTTTAAGAATTCATCTTTTAATTTATCTGGAGTTACATAAATATGGGCATCATTTTGAGTAATATGCCTTACTCTAATTAGACCATATGTTACCCCTGAGAGTTCGTTTCTGTAAACTACTCCTGGCTCAGCCAGCCTAAGAGGCAGATCTCTGTAACTCTTTACAATTTTGTTGTATATCATATGATGATGCGGGCAGTTCATAGGCTTAAGATAATAATCTATCCCGTCTATTTGGATTGGGGGAAACATAGTATCTGCATAATATGGTATATGGCCTGTTTTTTCATACAATGTGCCTTTAGTTATGTGCGGAGTTGTTACATATTTATACCCGTAACTTATCTCAACTTTTCTCATATATTGTTCAAGTTCATTTCTAATAACTTCTCCATTAGGCAGCCAGAGAGGCAATCCTGGGCCAATTTCATCACTTAAATAAAATATCCCCAAATCTTCACCTAAAATCCTATGATCGTTAGGTTTCAAACTTCTTCTGTCTAAAATTATTTTTCCTGTCTCTTTTTGAGCAGGCTTCTTTGTCGCAGGTTTTTTATCCATTAATCCTTTCTGTTCAACTGTTCTGAATTCCTTGCTCAATTCTGAAAGAGGATGCCCTTTGCATTTGAGTTCGAATTCCTTATAATAGCCGAAAGGTGCTCTTGTAACTGAAAAACCTTCTTTTTTCAAAACGTGCTCTGCTTCTGTAAGATATTCAAGAGCGGTTGTGGGATCTGAAAGCATATTTGACAAATGAGCGTAGGGATAAAGAACAATCTTTTTAGCTTTAACTTCATCAGCCGTTTTTTTGACAGATTCAATCATTTGTTTAACGATGGAATCGTTATCTCCTTTTTCAACTGCTGTGAGTACGACTAAAGGGTCTTTAACAATAATTTCTTTCTTTCTCTCCTCAGAAAGCTCTTCTGGAGCGTTTATTGCCTTCTTTACGGGCTTAAATTTAATGTAATCGCAGTGCAATGTTAGTATTCTCATACTTCTACCAAATAAAATCAATATTTAAAGATTTAGAATCTGCCTTTTTTTCCTTTGTTTGAGTGCCTTCTGTTATCTGCGAAGGTAAAAACTTATTTCTCCTCAAATATTCTAATATTGAGCCCATACTTAAATATTATATCTACTGAAAAGCATGTATTCTAATCTATCTTTAAAGAGTAAATTATTATTTAGATTTTTTGACAGGCGGATAAGTTGCAGAATAATCCCAATCATTTGTTGATTTGGTTTTCCAGGCTTCTTCAAGTTTTAATCGCGCATTTCTTAAAGATTCATCAGAAATAAAGAGACGATCGCTTTTTTGATAGAATCCTAACGTGCTTTCTGCATCTTCTTTCACTAAATTAGCTTCCCCAAAATTGCCTACTTGCAAATATCCTCTGACTTGAGAGATCTGATTATAAACTTTATTTATTTCTCTTGTCTCTACATTTCTTTCTACAGCTAAAAGACCACTGATGATGGCGACTCCTGCAATTCCAGTTAATATCTTACATAAAGTTTTCATTTAATCTCCTGCAAAAAAGAGTATTTAAATCTTTCTAGTGTGTAACCACTATAAAGTAACATAAATAGAAAGATTTATAAATAGACTTGCTGGCACAAAATAACAAAATAAGGAAAAGATGAACATAAAACAATCGATAACGAGAGGGTTAACAAGCTTATTGCTAGCTGGAGCTTTACGTGCAACTACAAATACGGCTTTGGCGGAGAATAATGCAAACATGCAATATGAATTGAATGTAATCTCAGCACCTTCTTCAAAATTTACTCTGGGTAGAAAAGCTCCGATAAACAGAATAATTATTCATTCTACTGAGGGAGCAGGAGAGAGCACCTTAAGATGGTTGACTAAAGATCCAAGATGTCAAGCAAGTGCACATTATATGATTGTTGAAAATGGAAAAACATATCAGATGGTAAACGATAAAGACACTGCTTGGCAAGCAGGAAAGATGGCAAATTCATCTTCTTTGGGAATAGAAGTAGCAGGGTATGCAAATAAACCTGGTTTCAAATTCACTGATGTCCAATATACAAATACAGCTAAATTGGCATTAAATTTATCAAAAAAGTACAATATTCCTAAGGATAATATTGTTACACACGATTGGGTGAGGAGAAATCTTGGTGGCACATTACATACTGACCCTGAACCAAATTTTGACTGGAAAAGATTCAACATGATTTTAAATGAATTAAATAGTGAACGTAACACAAAATTAGCAAATAGTTCTCGAACAAACCTATATGCAAATTCAACAAAAAGAACAGCTAAAATAAATTAATTCTTCAAAATAAACTTATCAATCATTTTTTCTGCTTCCTTGCGCTTTTTTTGATGTTCTTTTAAAAAAGCGTTTATTTTTTCAATCAATATTGTCTTTAATTCTCCTGAAAGGAGTTTTCCAGATTTATAATCATCGTGTATTTTTTTGAGTTTTTTGTCATCTTGTTCAAAGAAAAACTTAAGATATTGGAATGAAACGTCGACATCGGGATCGCCTCCATGTTTTCTGTGCTCTTCTAAAGTGTCTTTACCTCCAGAAAAGGCATATTTGTTTATTTTCTTTTTTACTTCTTCTGAAGAATCTGATAAATATATTACGCTTTGCATTGCATCTGAAGAAGACATTTTTGCTCCTCCCGCTAAAGATGGGATAAATTTTGCGTGTAACGCTGCTGGCTTTTCAAAACCAAAGTCTTTATGTTCTGCGACATCTCTTGTCAGCCTAATAAAAGGGTCTTGGTCAATCCCTATCGGAACAACTGATAGATGTCTGCCTCTTTTGAACTGAGGAAACAAAATATGTGCTGCCTGCATAGCTGGATAAAAACTCCAGCCAATATTATTTTCTGGTTGTAATCCAAAGGTCGCTTTTGAAGTTGAATACGTTATTCTCTTTGCAATTCTTGCTGCGTATTTGTATATGTCTGTATAGATGAAATCTTCAAATATAAATGTTTTTCCTGGCTTAAAACCAAGAGCAATCAAATCAATTATATTGTCCTTTGAAAATTTAATAGAATCATCAAAACTTAAATCATCCTTGATGAAGAATTTTTCATCATCTGAAATGGGTATGAAAACTTCACAATCAAACTCATCTTGAAGAGATTTCGCCACCAAAAAAGGAACTAAATGCCCGAGGTGCATTTTTTCACTGGGGCCTCTGCCAGTTATAACTGATACTTTTTTTCCTGAATCATGATTCTCAATCCATTTATCAAAATCCCTGTGGGCAAAATAGAGCCCTCTTCTTATTAAAGGATGAATTTTTTCAAGTCTCTTTTTTAATTTGTCGTTGATTAAACTAACACCGAATTCTTTAATCAGCCTTTCATAATTAACATCACCTGAAACTTCCCATGGAGTAACGCTAAATTCTTTTTTCATAATCTTTCCAGGACAGAGACATTTATAAATATTCACAATGCCAATAAGATTTATATATCATATCAAACTGTAATTCTAATGAGAAACAGAGGGTTGTTTTATATAATGTTTGTATTGTTTGCTTTATTTGCAATGGATTTTGCATCAGCTGAAATTATGATATCTCAACCAAATTCACTTTATAATGTGGGTGATGACTTTTCTTTATTTGTTTCATTGAAGCCTTCAACCGATATAAATAACTTTCTTGTTGCGAAAATAGTTTGTGACAATGGTGAGGTTGAGATATTTAAAAATGCATATAATATTAAATCTTCTAGTCAAATAAATATCACTGTATCTGCTAAAATTGATAGTTCACTGGTTGATGAAATTAGGGGTATATGTTTCCTTAATGCAAATTTTGGCTCAGAAGAAGTGGACAGTCAAAGTTTTGAGCTTTCGGGGAAAATAAATGTGAATCTTATTGTTACAAATTCAATTGTTTCTCCTGGTGGAAAAATTATTCTTTCTGGTACTGCAAAAAAAAGCAGTGGCGCAAATGTAAATGGTTTTATTGAAACTTTAATCCCTGGTTCAAATTCACCAGTAATATCTACCGTTGTTGATGGAAAATTTAATTTTGATATAATCATTCCAGAAAACTCTCTTTCTGGTTCATACGAATTAACTTTTTTTGTGTATGAGAAAGATTCTTCAGGAAAAGTTGCTAATGAGGGTTCTGCCTCAACAATTATAAAGATAAAACAGGTGCCAAAAAGAATAGATGTTGCTATTGAAAGCCCTGAATTGACGCCGCCAACAAATCTGTCTAGTACTGTGCTTTTGTATGATCAGGCAGGCAACGAGGCAAAGATTGATGTGTCTATAATAATATATGATTCTAAGGGTTCTGTTTTTCTAAAAAAAGTTGTTCATGCAAACACAATAAATTCAATACAGCTACCTTATGATGCTAACCCAGGTTATTGGACAATTGAAGCGAATTATGAAGATATTTCTGCCAAGAGATTGTTTTATTTAGAAGAAGTGCAAAAAGCCTCATTTTTAATAGAAAATCAAACGCTTGTTATAAAGAATGCTGGCAATGTTCCTTATAATAAGAATATTGAAATAATGATAGGCAATGAAAATGAAATTAAAAAAGTAAATGTTCCTGTTGGTGAAGAGAAAAGATTTAGACTGTTTGCTCCAGCAGGGACTTATGAAATATCTATAAATGAGGGTTCAAGTGCTCAGAATGTCGGCAGTTCATTTTTGACTGGAAGTGCAATAGGTGTTAAAGATATAAATTCATTAACCTCTGATCCTAATATAATGATGTGGTTCTGGATTTTTATAATATTAATTCTTTTGGCAGTTGGTTTTTGGTATTATAGAAAGGTAAGAAGCAAAGCTTACACAGGATCAACACCTATGTCTAGTACATTTAGTAAAAAACTTAAATTTGTGTCTACTGGCACTTCTTTTCCAGAGAAAAAAGTCGAGAAAGAAATGAAAAATAAGAGAAGAGAAACGTATAATCCAGATTCTACTGCTGCAGCGGGTTATATCTCTCTGAGTGGAAGCAAAGAGTCTGTTGTTGTAGTTGCATTAAAAATAAAAAATGCCCGAAAACTTAGGGAATCTGAGAGTTCTGCCTTTTTGACTATAGAGCACTCACTTCAAAAAGCGAGAAACGCAAAGGCCAAAGTTTATGATCAAGGTGATTTCAATATAATTGTTTTCTCTCCAAAAATGACGCAAAAAACTGAATTAGATAATTACCAAGAAGCTGTTAAATTGGCTTTCCAAATTGATTCTGATTTGAAAGATTTCAATAAAAAATATGCAATTAAAATTAATTATGGTCTCGGTGCCCACGTTGGAGAGATGTTCCTTGAAATGGTTGAAGGAAAGCCAAAATTCACTTCAACAGGAAATGTCACTGTTTTAGCCAAAAATGCCGCAGAAAAAGCAAACAATGAACTATTTACCTCCTCTTTATTGCATAGAAAAGTCTACAACATTGTTAAGGGTGAACAAACACAATATGGGCTATTTAAAGTAAGTTCAATATTAAATAGGGGGCAGCATTCTGCTTTTATTCAAAAGTTTATGAAAAAGAGTTAAATGGGAATAAAAGATGTTATTCGCTTTATTACAAAAAAAGATAATCTTCCATTTAAAAAAATGCCTCTCGGCATCAAATTAAGAATAATATTTAATGTTTCATTAACAATGCTTGTTAGTCTTTATATTATCTTTTTAGGATTGATAACATATATTGATTTAAACAAAATATGGGGGTTCTTATTAATCTTCGTTGGGATAATTGCAATAATATTGGATTTATCTTATATTAAACATAAGAGGTGGGGCATACTAAAATGGCTCTGGGCATAAATTATGTGTCTGCTTATTAGTTTTTATAATTGCCTAAATTTTAATTAATTTGTCTTTATCCAAATAGTAGCTGTTATGCCCTACTTCACCTTTCATGAATGAAACAAGAAATTCTTTTCCTTCGTAACTTATCCCCATTTCTTCAGCTTTCTTGATCATGTGTGCTTTCAGACATCTTGGACAGCATTCATGAATTTTGGCTGCACAATCTTCCTTCAATACAAGCCTGTTCAATGAATTCCTTTTAATGAAAGATTCAAGTTCAGCAATTAAATCATCAGGAATGATGAATCCATGAGTTAACCCGGTAATTTTATGACTCAATAAATCATGAGTCATTCTTTGCAAATAAATCTGATTGGCTTTATTGGTTTCATATTCAAAAGCTGTTTGATGTATTTTTAGTATCATGTTGTTGATGTGTGCAAGAAAATTAAAGAATTATTTTCCTTAATTACCTGCAATAAGAAATAAACACGCAAGTAGAACTATTTTTGAGATCAATCTTCATACCCTCTACCAATCTATTATCATTACTTCTCATAGTATCTATAATGATTCTTTCTTTATATACTTTATGATAGCAGTATCTCCGAAACAAAACAAACAGTTATAAAGTTCTAACTATTTATTTCATATAGGAGTTTGGTTGAGTGCACGGAATTCATCATCCTGCGAGTCCTTATGTTCGCAAGAAGACATGCACTCTTCCAAAGCTTTTCAACAGGTTGTTTCTTACAAATTAACAACTCAGCCTGTAATGTTTGAGTCCTCTCAAATATGATCTATCCATTTTTATCTTCGAGAATTATTAAATAAGCATTCTTTCCTAAATACTCTTTTGGACAATTTACTCTTGCACTCGTTCCATTTGGAACTATTTTTCTTGCTAAAAATCCTACAAAATTCTCAACAATTATCTTTTTTTAATGTTTTACTTCCAATTTCTTCATAGTTCTATTAGAACTATATACTTTTTAAACTTTACGATACTATT
>JBBTAG010000001.1:0-14828 GCA_038044345.1 Nanobdellota archaeon | reverse complement strand
TAACGAACAAAGGAGATGAATATACTCATAGATATTTCGTTAGATTTGGTAAAGGGCAATACAACAGAAGATTTTTGATAAGTTTGGATAAGGGAGCAAGCAAAGTTAAAATTAGAACCAGCTTTGAACTTGCAAACGATCTTGTTAATTTTGTTAATGGAATTAACAAAAATTTGAAATTCTCCGGCAATATATTGACGAAGGATAAAGTTTCTGGAGTAGATGGAAAGTAAAAAGCAGGTGTTTTCGTTTAAGAAATATCTGAATCAAGTATAGAACAATTTGAAAATGCTTATTACTATCTGCTTGATGTGAATCATTCTGAGATATTATTAAAAATTAAAAAAAGTCTGCCTAAACCTGGAAAAGCTGAAGAGAAAATTGACAACAAATTCTGTGCACTTGATTTGGACTTGAAATATTTACCACAAGTAAAAGAGACTTTCTTTTGGGATGTGCCTGATTGTAAAAAAGCAAAGATAGAGCACGATGTAATAATCAAAGAAATAGAATTTCCTAAGAATGAAAAAGATCCTGTAAAAATAAGAGAGCTTGCAAAAAGAGTTGGAAAAATTGTCAGAAGAATTAATTTTGATGGAAAAAACGCAGAAAAAGAGTATGCAATTGCTGCTTAAATTTTCAGTATTCAAGACCTTGCCTTGCTAATATTCCTTTATCGTATGGATGTTTTATCTTTTTTACTTCTGTGACCAAATCTGCAGCATCAAAAATGTCTTGTAATGGCTCATGGCTCCCTGTTAAAATTAATTCTTTATTTTTTGGTTTTTCTTTTATTAATTCAATAACTTTATTTTTATCTAACAAACCGAGTTGGACTGCATAAAGAATTTCATCTGCAATGAATATGTCATATTCAGCATTTTTTATCATATCAGCAAGGTAATCAAATGCTTCTTCAACATTCTTTTTGTGAACATCGTCATTTTTGCCTTTTACATACCAATCTCCAATGCCAAAGCGTTTACATGAAAAATTAGAAAATTTTTCCAATGCTTTTATTTCTCCTGGTGTTTGTTGATTTAAGGTTGATGCCCCGTTTTTCATGAATTGAACCAGATGCACTGAAAAGCCATTGCCGCAGGCGCGTAAAGCAGCTCCTAGAGCGGAAGTTGTCTTTCCCTTGCCATTACCATAAAAGACTTGCACCATTCCAAGCTTGGACTTATCAACCATCTTTTTTTGATGTGGTTGTGATATATAAATTTTTATTAAAACATTTACAATGCCCTATATTACTTTATCTTATAAAATAATAACAAATATTTAAAAAGGATACTTGCTATTATTTTGTAATACTTTAAGATGAAAAAAAGGATTTCAGCAACCATAGACTCTCAGACGGAGAAATTTTTAGAGGATATTATGGCTGCTGGAAGATACAGAAATAAATCCCATGCTATTGAAGAAGTAATCCGCATATTTTGGGAAGAAAAATTAAAAAAAATAAAGGAGGTAAAGCCTAAATTATGAGAAATAAAAAAGCTCAGGTAGCTTTGATGGTGATTGTTGCGATGGTGATTGTTGCGATGATAATAATATTATTCTTTATATTGGGTAAAAGGCCAACGATAATTTTGCCTGGAGGAGAGACAAATGTCCAAAGTGCAGTTGAAAAATGTGCTCGTGATGCAGCCAATGAAGCCGTTGAAAAAATGATTCCACAAGGAGGATTTGTTGAACCTGAAAATTATAAAGTCTATAAAAATACAAAAGTAAGTTATTTGTGCCAGAATATTGGGTACTATAAACCTTGTATCAATCAACATCCGATGTTCATTAATGAAGAAATTAAAGAGATTAAGAATTATGTTGAACCAATAGTCAGACAATGCTTTGATAGTTTTAAGACTGAAATGGAAAAGAGAAATTATGAAGTTTCCATGGATGAGATGCAATTAAATGTTTCACTTGCAACAGAGAGAATTTACATAGATATTGACAGAAAAATAAAATTAACAAAGAATGAACAGACACAGACTTTTGATAAATATGAAATTGAAATTATCAATCCCATCTATGATTTAAGCAAAGTTGCAATTGAAATTGCTTCGCAAGAAGCTAAGTTCTGTTATTTTGAATATGTTGGATATATGATTTTATATCCTAAAATAGGCATAGAAAAATTTGCGTTCTCTGATTCAACTAAGATATATACTATACAAGATAAGAAATCTAAAAAAGAGATGAATATTGCAATAAGAAGTTGCGCAATACCGCCAGGAATTTAAATATGAGAAAAAATAAAAAGATAAGCGGAAAAATGAGAATTGCAGTTTATTCGCAGATATTTCTAATAATTACCATGAGTTTTTCTTTTGCTTACCTGATTAATGAGGCATCGAAGAATGGAAATATCAACGATATCGTTATAGTGAAAAAGAAAAGTTATTCTATGTATAATACATTGTTAAAGGCACTTTCTATATTTAACAAACTTGCTTTCAGAAATAATTTTGTTTCTGCCATTGAGGGTCAAGATTTACAGACTGGAGCATATACTTGTCCAATAGATAAAGACGGCTCAATATGCCAAGAATATGCTTCAAGTGATTGCGCTGAGAAATGCGCGGTTGTATGTTTACCTACTACAAGGGAACAAAGTGCTATGTGCAAACCTGGAACTTGCTATGATCCATTCGAAGGCACATGCCAAGCTGGAGCTACAAAGGCAAAATGTGAGCAAGATTCTGGACGGTGGTTTATTGATCCATTTGGAAATATTCCTGAATGCCAAGCAGGGTGTTGCATACTTGGAAATAATGCTTATTTTGGAACAAAAAGACAGTGTGAAAGAGACTCTGCTGCTCTCGGATTGAAAAAAGATTTCAGGCCTGAGATAAACACTGAACTTGACTGCATCATTATGTCAAAAAGTCAGGAAGAAGGAGCATGTGTATTTGAAAATGAATTTTTAAATACGTGTAAATTTACAACAAAATTAAACTGTCTTCAAAATATAAAAGGCAAATTTTATACTGGAATTTTATGTTCTAGTGGAACAATTGGAATGAATCAAACATGCAAAGCACAGCAGTCAGTAAAATGCGTTGAAGGAAAGGATGAAGTTTATTGGTTTGATTCTTGCGGAAATCAGGAAAATATTTATGAAGGTGCTTCATTAGTGCAAAAAGCACACAGCGCAAACGATGGAAAAATTCTGGCTAAAAATAATTCATGTTCATTAATCGAAGGAAATAATTTCTTGGCGAATCAAAAGACATGCGGCAATTGCAATTATCTTTTAGGCAGCAAGTGTGGAATGAAAACTGCAGATCAATTTTTATCCGGAATAACTGCAGATGCTGTTTGCAGAAATCTTAATTGCGTAGATGAATCTGGCAAAGAAAGAAAGCATGGCGAATCTTGGTGTGCCTATCAAGGAAGTGTTGGAATAGACAAAACTGGTGTGGGTAAAAAGGGAGAGTTAATGTTTAGGGGAACAGACACTGTTGGAAGCAGAAACTTCAGAAAAGTTTGCATTGACGGTGAAATAAGAACTGAGCCTTGTGCAGACTACAGGAATGAAATTTGCATTGAATCACAGACAGATATCCCTGGAGGAAAGTTCTCTTCGGCCGCGTGCAGAATAAACAGAGCATATCAATGCTACGAGTTTAATAGCAAAGAAAAACAAGGGCAGTGCGAGAAAAATCCCGACTGTTTTATTAAACATGTTGAAGTTGGAAGCAGCTTTAAATTTGATATTTGCGCGCCAAAATATGCTCCCGGATTTAACCTGGAAGACAGGGGAGAAGGAGTCAGTGCAATATGTTCTTATGCGTCGCAAAAATGCCAAGTGGTTTATGTTAAAGGTATTGGTGGTTGGGATTGCAAAGCAAATTGTGAATGTGAAACTGCCAAATTCGCCGAACAGATGAATGATTTATGCATTTCTCTCGGTGACTGTGGAAGCAAGGCAAATTATTTAGGAGATTTCTCAAAGAATAGTAAAATTTTCAAAAGCAACAAAAAAGACAAACTTGGAAAAGAAATTGGAGCAAAGTCCAAGATAAGAATGAGCAACAATTATATAAATGGACTCATAAAATACGCAGACGAAAAATTATACAAAAATAAGTTCATTGATGCAGGCAATCTAAGCAAGTTCTATGCAGAATTAGGAATTCCGGGTACACTGGGAACTGCTGGAACTCCCGAGGATAAAACTGCTGGTGTTGTTAGTATGGCAACGACAACTAGCGGAATGATGGGAACGGCTTGGCTACTTGCCACAAAATCCATACTAGTCATAAACGCGGCAGGACAACCTGCCGGGGCAGCAATTATATTTAAAGGATCTTTTATAACAAGTGTCAATCCAGGAGTTGCAGCAGCCGGATCTGCCCTTGCTGGAGCAGCAATTGGATTTGCCGTTGTTTCAATGTTACTGCAATGGACTGGAGTTGGGAGAGGATTACCTCCTGCAATTACCTATGGATTAATGGCTGCTGGAGCAATTGGAGGAGCAATTATTGGAGCAAGCCTAACTTCAGCTGGATCATCTGCCTTAGCAAGTATTGGTTTAGTTCCAATTGTTGGTTGGATTATTCTTATAGTAGTGATAATTATTATAGTAATAATGAAATTGATGGGGATTGGGGATATTAAAAAAATATATTACACATTCCAGTGCAATCCATGGCAGGCTCCGACGGGAGGAGCGAAATGCTCACAATGCGGGGCAGATGGATTCCAGTGCAGTGTATATTCATGCCAGAGTCTTGGACAAACATGCCAGTTGATAAATGAAGAGACTGGAAACGCTGAATGCATTTCAGTTGCAGAAGATGATGCATCTGCTCCTATAATAAGTCCGATGAAAGAGCTTCTTCCTCAAGGATATAGCGCAGAGCAAAGCGATACAGGAGTCAGAATAAAATCTTCTCTTAATGATGGTTGCATTGCAAATGCATATGAGGCAATTCCATTTGGAATTAGTTTAAATGAACCTGGTCAATGTGTGATTGCAGAAAATCACACTTCTGATTTTGACGAAATGGATCAAAGCTTAGATTTTGGCCTTTTCTTGAGAAATCATTCTCTGCCTTTAATGATTCCAAGTTTAGATTCACTTGGAATTGAATCATTCAATCCAAATGCAAAGGCAGAGCAAAATATTTATCTGAGATGCCAGGATAAAAATGGAAATAAGAATGTAAATGAATATGTTGTTAATTATTGCGTAAAACCAGGGAATGATACTACTGCTCCGGTGATTATTACAAGAGAGCCATATTTGGAAACTGTTGCATTTGGTATAACAGGAATAAATGCCTCTGTATTTACAAATGAGCCTGCTGATTGTAAATGGGATGCAAGTGACAAGACATATTATCAAATGCAAAATAATTTCACTTGTTTGAATGATTTTGAACAAAGGGAATTATATGGATGGAGATGTCTTGGTGAATTTCCGATTAGTTCAAAGAATGAAAGCCTCTTTTATGTAAGATGTTTAGATCAGCCTTGGGAAAATGATAGCACTAAGAGAAATCCAAGCACACAGAGTTATCAACTTAAATTTAATAGAGTTGCAAATCCATTGAAAATTGATTCGATTAATGTTGATGGGCAAAATTATAGTTTTGACACTCAGATTGGGAGCGTTGAAATAATTGTAAAAACATCAGGTGGATTGGATGGAACTGCCAGATGCGGATATAAATGGGGTAATGATACAATAGATTTCTATGAAACCTGGACAAGGGAACACAAGCAGGTATTTCCTACTTATTCTGATAGAGCTAATGAAATAACTGTTGTTTGTGAAGATTTAATAGGAAATATTGCGGAAAAAACTGCGCGCTTTACAGTTAAGTTTGATAACGAAGCTCCGAAAGTGACTAGAATATACGCCCAGTCTGGAACGTTGACATTGGTTACTGATGAAGAGTCCACATGCTATTATAGTTTGAATAGACAAGAGCAATGTTTGTTTGATATTGAAAATGCCAGCACGATGAATGGCGAAGATGTTAGAGTACATAGCACAAGCTTTGATGCGCATGGCAGCTATTATATAAAATGCGTGGATAAGTTTAACCATTATCCTGGAGATTGCAGCATAATTGTCAGGGAGGGAAATTATGAGACGCAAGAATTATAAACATGATATGACTGCTTTTTTTATGAGAAATGAAAAGGGGCAGATTGCCATATTTGTTATTATTGCAGTAGTTATTGTTGCACTGCTTCTTATCTTTTTATTTTATCCAAAATTGCCATTTATTTCTAAAACTGGAGAATTGTCTCCGATTTCGTATTTGAAATCTTGCATTGAGCCCGATTTGAAAAAAAATGTTGAAACACTTTCAAATAATGCCGGGTATTCTAATCCTGAAGGAGTTTTAGAATATCAGGGAGATAAAATAAAATATCTTTGTTACACGGCAGAATATTATAAAACTTGCGTCGTTCAACAACCTTTAATAAAAGAACATTTTGAACAAGAGTTGAATGTATTAATGAAGGAAAAAACGCAAACATGCGTTCAAAACCTTAAGACTGAGTATGAAAAAAGAGGGTATGAGGTTTCTCTTGGAAAAATAGATTCCAGGGCGAGCATTAATCCTGGAAATATTTTGATTGCAATTAATTCTCCGATGAGCGTGAAAAAATCCGGTTCATCACAGAGTTTTAGTGGATTTAATGTTGAAATGAAAAGTGAAATGTATGACTTGGTTATGATAGGTGTCAGTGTTATTGATTTTGAGTCTTCTGCTGGCGATTCAGAAACAACATTGTATATGCAATATTATCCTAGTTTGAAGATTGAAAAGACCAGACTTGGAGAAGGTAGTAAAGTTTATAGATTGACGAATGTTGAAACAAATGAAAGTTTTAGATTTGCATCTAGGAGTCTTGTCTGGCCTCCAGGATATGGAATATAAAAATGAAAAATAAAAGATATATATTGATTGCATTGATTGCAGTATTTGCAATTGCAATGTTTAGCTTTGGTTCTGTCCGCGTTTCTGCATTAAATGCTACATCGTGCTGTGAAAAAACTTTAACTGGACTTTACTGCCAAAATGTTCCAGATGAAGAATGTTCTCCAAATGCCAGAAAAGTTCCAACTTCATGTGAATCAACTTCTTTTTGCAGGCCCGGGGTTTGTTATAATACTGCTCAAGGAACGTGTTTAGACAACACGCCAGAAATAGTTTGCAATGCCAACGGCGGGACATGGAGCGCTACTTTTCTGCCACAATGTGAACTTGGCTGTTGTATATTGGGAGATCAGGCGGCTTTTGTGACTTTGACAAGATGTAAATATTTGTCATCTACTATGGGATTATTAACCAATTATAATAAAGCAATAAAAAATGAAGTTCAGTGTGTTTTGCAAGTTCAAAATCAGGATAGGGGAGCATGTGTTTATGATTTTGAATTTCAGAGAACATGCAAATTCACTACAAGGGATCAGTGTAATCTTGGAAATAATAGAAGCAGTGTAAGCGGGGAATTCTTTAAAGATAAATTATGCAGCAATGATGAACTTGGTACTAATTGCGCGCCTACAACAAAAACCACCTGTGTCGATGGAAAAGATGAGGTTTACTTTGTTGATACTTGCGGAAATGCTGCAAATATTTATGATGCAAGCATGGTTCCTCAAGGAAATAGGACTGATAAAGCATTTTTAGATTATTGGGGAAATGTAAAGTCAAAGACTGAAAGTTGTACATCTGCTGCTGGAAGTGCAAATTCCAAAACGTGCGGGAATTGCAATTATTTGTCTGGAAGCATTTGCAGAGCATCAAGTTCAACTAATACACGAGCGGCTTATGGCGATTATGTATGCGCTGATTTAAATTGCCATTCTAGCAGTGCCGGAGAAAAAAAGCATGGTGAATCTTGGTGCATTTATGATGATGCTGGGACATTTGGTAAAGGAAATAATGCAGTTGGGTCTAGGTTCTATAAACATATTTGCATAAATGGTGAAGAAGTGCTGGAACAGTGTGATGATTTCAGACAACAAGAATGCATTCAGGACAAAATTCCAACTAGCCAAGGAGATTTCTCGCAAGCTGCCTGCAGAGTAAATAGATGGAGAGATTGTTCTGCACAAAGTGACAAACAAGATTGTGAAAATATTGAAATAAGAGATTGTTTGTGGAGAGATGATTTAGAATCTTCAAATTCCTCTGGCAATGGTTTATGCATCCCTAAAAATTCCCCTGGATTGAAATTTTGGGAAGGAGATGAAGCAAAAAATATTTGTGCACAGGCAAGCGTGCAATGCGTGGTTACATTTGAAGTAGGTTTGCTTGGAAAAGAAAAATGTGTAAGCAACTGTGATTGCATGACTGAAGATTGGAAAAAACAGAGAATCGAAATATGCCAAAGCTTAGGCGACTGCGGGCCTAAAGTAAATTGGATAGGACAGGAAGGATACAAGTCAAGTTATAACTATTCTATAAAATAAAAGTAACTCTATAGTAGTTACAAATAGAAAGATTTAAATAGCTATTTTCCCTCCGTTTTTTATGAATTTAATTGATAAAATTAGAAGCAAAACTACTGGTAAGGTTGCTGCACCTTTACTTGCCAGCTCTTTTTTTCTAACGGGATGCGGAACTATTTTTGATAATTCTCCAAATGCTAATCAATATCAAAATCAACAACAGCAAGATAACGGAAATCTTATGGACGCACTAGATCATGCGGCTGAAAATTTTTGGAGTAATCTCTTTGGTAATCCTGGTGTTATTCTTCATGCTAGCGGGGCTAAATTGGCTCAGCAAGGTAAATTTGATCAAGCAATTGCAGTGGATGCATTAGGCAATCTGCAAGATGCTAGTTATCAAAGGAATGTTGCCTTGGAAGCAGCTCGCGAGAGCAGAAGCACGGTGAATGTTACTGTTAATCCTCCTCAACAACCACAACAACAAACGCAAAATAATTTTCGAACAGTTTATAAATCTTTAGGAAAAACCCCTTATTCTGTAGCGTTTTTAGATTGGGTTGATAGAAATAATGATTCTATATTCCAATTAAATGAATTTGAAGGTGCATCAGATTCTTTCAATTTAAGATGTGTTAAAGAAGTAACTTTTGGAACACAGATACTTAATCGTAAAGGAGATTTTGTTAGTTTTGATTTGTATACAACAAATCCCGATAATCCTGAGATTTCTACGCCAGAACATGAAATTGCTAGCAACAATCGCGTAATTTCATATCCTGTTACAGACAAATTATTCAGAGAAAAAGGAATGAAGGGTAGATGCACTGTAAACTTTATGATAAGAAATGCAAATGAACCTGAACGATAT
This sequence comes from Nanobdellota archaeon, assembly GCA_038044345.1. Classification (GTDB taxonomy): domain Archaea; phylum Nanobdellota; class Nanobdellia; order Pacearchaeales; family GW2011-AR1; genus VGKP01. Next base: position 5,526 of record JBBTAG010000001.1, on the reverse strand, counting down.
AAGAAAGTTTTTGATTCTTACAGCGTTACAATTCTTGACGAACCTTAAAATCGACAATAAAAAGGTAAGCAAGAATATTTATAAATATAAAATATCTCACTAGTAGATGAGGAAAAGGATGAAAAATAGGTTATTGGTTTTTGGTGCGTTTACACAAATTTTTCTTTTGATTTCGATGAGCTTTGCTCTGGCGTTTTTGCTGCAGGAGAATTTGGTCAGCAGTGCATCTCCTGAAGCATATAATGATCCCGCCCTTCTTGAAAAAGTGCAAGGTGGACGGCAGTATGAATCTGCGACAACTCCCCTGCCCAATCCAAACGGCGCACCTGGACAGGTTGCACAAGCCGCTGCTACAAAATTTGTTTCTTCTCCATCTGGACCTGGAAACGTGATGAGTTTTAAAGATGCAGCAGGTATTCCTTATGAATGGGATTCTGGAGATAATGGATGGGTGCAAAGCACACCTAATGTAAATTCTGTAGAAGCAAAATTTATTGCTGGAAGTCAAGGAGTTCCTTCTGGAGCAACAAGTGTAACATCTGGAATTGGAAAATATGATCCTCCGAGCATTATGGGCAAAACATTCTTTGTAAATTCTCCGTTTCTTGGACATTTAGCTCAAGGATTAATGACATCTACAATGATTATCGGAGTTATCCAATTACTCGGCGTATTTGGAGTTGATAAAGGACTTACTAATTCATTAAGCATGGCTGCATTTGGGGGAATAATGACTTATCAGGCAATTGTTGGAGCTTATTCTTCGCCCACAGTTAGTTCTGCTTTAGGATTGCAAGCTGGAGCAAGTGGGAAATATCTTGGATTATTCAAAAGTCCTGGACAAGCAGGAGCATACATCGGTCTTGCAGTTGCAGTTGCAATTTTTATATTGACATATTCGAAAGAAAAGAAAAAGACTGTGAATTTCCAATGCATGCCGTATGAGCCTCCGCTTAAAGGAGATAAATGCGAAGAGTGCAATAAAGATCCTATGCGTCCGTGCAGCGAGTATAAATGCAAATCTCTTGGGCAGGCATGCTCGCTGCTTAATGCTGGAACTGGAAAAGAGCAATGTGCCTGGGTGAGCAGAAATGATGTTAAAAGTCCAGAAATAACTCCTTGGGATTCTGCATTATATCCTATTGGATTGAAATATGCTCCTGATAAAGCAATAAGACCTCCATCAATTGGAACGAAAATTGTTTCATCCAGCGATGGATGTTTGCCTGCGTACACTCCTTTGCAATTTGGAGTTACAACTAATGAGCCTGCGCAATGCAAGATAGATTATAACCATACTGCTAAGTTTGAAAATATGCAATATTATTTTGGAGATACCAATTATTATCTGTATAATCACACCCAAAAAATGAGATTGCCTGGGCCAAATACTGGAAACAATAGTATTGCACCTGAATTGAAAAATGATGGAAATTTCGCCCTTTATGTAAGATGCCAGGATGCAAACGGAAATCAAAATGTAGATGAATATGCATTTACATTCTGCGTTGATAAGAGCGATGACACAACGCAACCAATAATTGAGGAGTTTTCAATACCTTCTGGAAGTTATATTAGATACAATCAGGATAGTGTTCCGATTGAAGTTTATGTTAATGAACCAAGTGAATGTAAATGGAGCGTTGAAAGCAAACCATATGATGATATGGAAAATACAATGAAGTGCTACACTGACAGTTATCAGGTTAATGCTGACTTACAATATGTTTGTACTGGAAATTTGACCGGAGTGCAAAATAGAGAAGAGAATAAGTTCTACTTCAAATGTAAAGATCAACCAGATGCAGAAGAGAATAAGAGAAATGTAAATGTTCAGGGCAAGGAGCTTATACTGAAAGGAAGCCAGCCATTAAATATAATTAAAATATTGCCAAATGAAACAATTACTGGAAGCACTGATGTTGTTCCAGTATCGTTGGAAGTTGAAACTGATGATGGAGCTGAAAATGGAATAGCGTCCTGTGCATTTTCTGCCAGTGGAGCGAAAGATAGTTTCATAACCATGTTCCAGACTGGCAGTTTTGAGCATAATCAAACTTTGATGCTACCAAATGGTTTGTATACTTATTTTGTTAGATGCATTGATGTTGGGGGAAATGCGGCTGAAGCAAATACAACATTTGCAGTTTATGTTGATAAGAATGCTCCGTCAATTACCAGAGTGTATAAGCAGGAAGCTTTGAAGATAGTTACTGATGAAGATGCAGAATGCAGTTATTCTTTGAAAGACTGCAACTTTAATTTTGAAGATGGGAAAAAAATGGCATACTCAAATGTTGATATCAAATATAATTTATATGCTGATTGGAAGGCGGGGAACGTATATTATATTAAGTGCCGTGATCTTTATGGAAATCAACCTGATCCTAATAGGTGCAGCATTACTGTAAGTGCTATAGAATTGTCTGCGCAGACAAATTAACTCTCAAAAAATTGACTGAATTTCCTGCAAATTGATTTTGCTTTTTCTCTGTAAACAACAAAACTTTTTCCTGAATCTTCCAATTGTTCAGGATTCATAAATAGCCACCCCTCATATGTAAAACGAATTGCTATTGCTGGTTTTAAGCCAATAGTGCTTGAAAAAAGTATGAAATCTTCAATTTGTGATTTTTTTATATAAATGTAATTGCTTCTTGATGATTTGGCTTCAATTGTAAATCCTTTGCAGCCAAGTTTTCCTACAATGAGGTCGCAGGGAGACTCATCATTTACGCCTGAACCGGCAACACGAACAGCACGCCAACCATTTTCAGTGAATAAGGAGAGCAATTCTCTTTCCGCATTTGAACCTTTTGATTTATTTGACATTTTTCACCTATTTAATATTAATTAAATTCATTTGCTAAAGAATCTATTAAAAATCATCCCTATTGCAATAACTATTATTATTACTGGGATCCAAGGTATATCAATTGAGATTATATTCAAATCGTTTAAAAGCCAACTTAATCCAATTACTAAAAGAATAACTGCCAGTATGGGAAACTTAAATTTCATATTTATTTATAGAAATGTAGATTTATAAATTTTTACAAATCTCTTGCCTGAAGAGTGCGTCTGCCATTGAGCTTTGCTCTTTGCGAAGCGTCCTCTAGGAGTTTTAGCACTTTTTTGTTTAATGCGTCTGGCACGTCTCCTGCAACTGATAAATCAGGCACAGCAGATTTTATTTTACTTTTTATTATTATATCTGTCATTTTTTACCTCCTATTTTTTCTTCTTTCTCATTTTTTGTTTTTGAATCTAATGGTCTCATTAAGGGAAATATAACTGTTTCTCTTATTGGTTTACCTTCTAAAAAGGCAAATAGTCTTTCTGAAATTCCGAATCCGCAGGTTGGAGGCATCCCATATTTTAGCGCTTCGACAAACTCAAAATCATGAGACTGCGCTTCATTGTCTCCTGATTCTCTCATTTTTTGCTGTTCTGCGAACCTGGCTTCCTGGTCAAAGGGGTCATTCAATTCGGAATATCCATTGCCCATCTCAGAGCCAGCTAGAATTATCTGAAATTGCTCAACTTTTCTCGAATCTTTCTCACTTCTCTTTGCAAGTGGTGATACTTCTACTGGTTGTCCAGTAAGAAAAACAGGCCCAGATATTTTTTTTCTGCAATATTTCCATATGGCATCTATTAATCTAGCTTTTGGACTTCCTGGAATGAACTCTTGTTTTAGTGCGGAGAGCTTTTCTTCTATCTCGGCATTATCTGATTTGAAAATGTCTATTCCTGTTTCCTTTTTTACTGTTTCTGCATAGTCTATCTTTTTCCATGGCTTGCCCAAATCAAATTCGTGCTCATTTACCTTAAACTTTGTTTTTCCAAAAACTTCTTTGGCAACAGTTTTATATAATTCCTCAACAAGTTTCATTCCATCTTCATAATTTGCATATGCCCAATAAAACTCCATTTGGGTATAATCCTGCAAATGCTCTGCATCCATTCCCTCGTTTCTAAACTGTCTGCCAATTTCAAATGTTTTGGAATACCCAGAAACCATCAATTTCTTCTGCCAAAGTTCTCCCATTGAAATTCTTAAATATATATCTATATCTAGGGCATTATGATGTGTTTTGAAAGGATTTGCACTTGCTCCGCCTGCAGAATTTTCGAGCACGGGAGTTTCAACTTCTAAAAATTCATGACTTAAGAGAAAGTTTCTTATGGTTTGCCAAAATTTACTCTTTTTTATGAACATTTCCTTTATTTCAGGATTCATTAAAATGTCTAAATAACGCTTTCTCAGTCTTTCTTCATTATCTTGCAAACCGTGCCACTTTTCAGGTAGAGGAAGTATTGATTTTGTCAATAGTTTGATATCTTTGACAAGAATGGATAATTCTCCTCTTTTGGTCCTAAGAATTGTGCCATCTACACCTACAAAATCTCCTTCATCAAGATATTTCTTGAAAAAATGCCTTGTTTTTTCAGGGGTTTCTTTTTCCTGAAGAACAATCTGAATTTTTCCCTGACTATCTAAAAGACTTGCAAAAGCTATTTTTCCCATGTCTCGAATAATAGTTAATCTTCCTGCAACTTTGACTTTTCCTTTGCTTTTCTCACCATTTTTTAAATTTTTATAATGCTTTTGAAGTTCACTTGAAACATTGTCAAAATAATATTTGCTTATGTATGGATTAATCCCGTCTTTCCTTAATTCGGATATCTTCTTTATTCTCTCTTTAACTATTTCCTCTTGTCGGCCCATGATTTGAAGTAGAAAATGCGGATTTATATATCTTTATAATATTGTTAATAACCTATTCTATTGAGTTTGTTTATGGCTGCCAAATGGATCCCTATAGCCTTCCTGAATCTGTAAAAGGTGCGCGCAGTGGTAACATGGCCTGGAGCATTTTTATGAAACACTTTTGCATCTCTTTCAGTGGCAGGTTCTTTGTTTGTTATTAGAAGCGTATATACTGGAAAAAATAAATATCTTCTTTCTTTAATCATCGTCACGTTAAGATATCCCAAATTTGTTTTTTGACTTAGGATAAATTCTGATTTATTCGGACAATCTATTTTGTGAAAAGATTTTGGCTTTAATGTATCCCAAAAATCATCTATTGACTTTTCCATTAAAAATAAATATTAAGTGTATTTATAAATTCTTGTCATTAATATTCATTTAGAAATTGATTATTCTAAAGTCTTTGAAACCCTGCAGATAGGCTGCTTTTTCTTCTACATTACGAATTTGTGCATATTTTGGTCCATTTTTACAAATTTTTGCGGCAGAATCTACACTTACACTTTCTCCTTCAAGAAATACTTCTGCTCTGCCATCACTTAGTTTTCTAAAAAAACCCTTAACATTCAACTTTTCAACATTTTCCTTGATAAACAAACGGAAAAAAAGTGACTGAACTGTCCCTGATAAATACAAACGTACTGCCTTTTTCATAAAGACAGCTGGAAATCGAGAATTAAATAGTTTGCTATGATGAACAGTAGATGAACATTTCTAAGACAACATAGTTTTTTCTACAGATATAGCAT